>NZ_DAMDAY010000185.1:0-5759 GCF_032093475.1 Lysinibacillus sp.
AAAAGTGTTAAAATAGTGCGGCGAAAAGCGAGCCATTTTTTGAATGTGATTGCGCTCCATAATGGTATTCGCCATAAAGGTGCCAGCTTCAATGATGACACCATGTTGTGCTAAATAATTCGTGATATCATCGGGAAAAAGCCCCTCAATATTAAACGGTGTAATTGATAATCGATAGTCACTATTTTGTGGACCATATAAAACAATACCTGGAATGGTTTCAAGTTGTTCAAGCAAATAGTTAGTTAGCTGTTTGACACGCTCATAAATGTGATGAATACCGATAGCATTTGCATAATCAATGGCTGCTCCTAAACCTAAAATACTTGGAATGATCGGACAGCCTGGCTCAAAACGTTTAGCTGTCTCTAAAAATGAATAAGTATTGTTTTGATAATCCCATTGTGTACTACCCCAACCAATCATAAGAGGCGTCAGTGTGGATATAAGCGCTTTTCGTACATATAAAATTCCTGATCCTTCAGGGCCACGAAGCCATTTTCGCCCACATGCTACTAAAAAGTCACACCCAAGCTCTTTGACATGGAGTGGGGTTAAACCAACTGTTTGATTGGCATTAATCAATGTCAGTACATTGTGCTGCTGTGCGAACTGACATATTTTCTTAGCAGGCTGAAGGGCACCTGAGGCATTGGACATATGGGCAAAAGCAATTAGTCTTGTTTGTGGTGTGATGAGCTGCTCGAGTGCTTGTAAATCCACCATATAATCTGCATTCGTTTTCAACACTTTTAAGTGAACACCTTGCTGCTGAAGGGCAAGCCAAGGCACATAATTACTTAACATTTCTGTATCGAGTACAATGACCTCATCACCTTGTTCCCACTGCAAGCCACCTGAAACATAATTAATAGCCATGGATCCATTGGGCACAAAGGCAATTTCTTCTTGCTCCGCGCCGATAAACAAAGCAGCCTTCTCTCGAATTTTCTCTACTTGTTCATACGTTTCTTGACGAAAAGATGGTAAATAGGGGCCGATACTTGCTTGTTTTTGAATATAGCTCGTCATCTCATCTACTACTGGCTGTGGCATGGCAGAAGCAGCAGCTGTGTTTAAATACATATAATGCTCAAGAAGCGGCATATCTTTTTGTATTTTCATCATATCGATCATTGTGCTCACCAGCCTTATAGGATTATTAATTCCTTCGTATAGTTCATTAAATTCTCATAGCCAATTTCTGTAACAATGAGATTATCCTCGATCCGCACACCACCCACATCCTGTACATAAATACCTGGCTCGACCGTAAATGCCATGCCTGATTTCAACACTAAGTGATTACGCTGCATTAAATAAGGTTCTTCATGTGCACTTAAACCAATGCCATGCCCTAGTCGATGTGTGAAGTAGTCACCATAGCCAGCACCACAAATAATTTTTCTTGCAATATCATCGATGTCATGTGCTGTCATACCTGGTTTTATCGCAGCTATTGCAGTTTCATTCGCTTGTTTAACAATATTGTAGATTGTTTTTAATGTTGGTGAGACATCCCCTAAAGCGATTGTTCGGGTCATATCAGCTACGTAGCCCTTATAAATTGCACCAAAGTCAATGACGATTAATTCACCTATCTCTATTTTTTTTGTACTAGCTCTGCCATGGGGAAGTGCACCGCGATAACCTGAAGCTACAATGGTGCCAAAAGGTGTTCCCTCTGATCCACGTCTTCTCATTTCATATTCTAATTGTGCTGCTACTTCCATCTCTGTAACGCCAGCTTGAATAGTTGGTAATGTAGCTTCAAGACTTTCTTCAACAATTTGTACTGCCTGTCGCATAAATGTTATTTCATGGTCATCTTTTTTCATCCGTAGTTCACGAATGGAATCACCGATATCACATAAATTGTCATATGTAAGCTTTTCGATGGCTTTCTGCTCCTTGACGTGCATAGTGTCAAACTCTACGCCAAGTGTGTGCAATGCTCCAAGCTCTTTTTTAAGTTGCTGGATGGCCTGTGCCGGTCCTTCCTCATCTGAATAAGATAAGATAGCACCACCATTATTTGCATCTACTTTCGTTAACTCTACTTGTGGTACTAGAAAAAACAATTGATTGTTAGCGGTAATGACAGCTAATGTTAAGCGCTCACTTTGCTTTAATTGGAGACCTGTAAAATAATACATGTTCGAACCAGGCACTAGGACTGCTAGATCTATTTGCTGTTGCTGCATGCGAGAAACTAGCTTCTCTCTTCTTTTTTGAAACATTGATATTCCTCCTACCTATTAACTAGATTAATTGTTTCTTATATAGAGACGTTGTATCTGAAAGTAGTATATATCAATAATAATGAATTTTCAATAAATGAAGGAAATAGATAAACTGAAAGGAAATTAATTTACAAATGAGGGAATAGTATGCTGTGAATTTAGTAAATACTAGTGTACGTCTTTTTTTCGTTCATTATGCATATAAGTAGACTAGATAAACTTTTTTCCAACTTAATACGTCAAAAAGAGGGGCAAAATTGTTAAGCAAGAGAGGACTTATGTATGGAAAAAAACATGAAACGCTCTAAAGAGAAAAAGAGCAAGAAAAAAATATGGCTGTGGATAGTCGGTAGCCTATTAGCAATTTTTTTAATTTTTATAGGGACTGCCTACTTTACCATCCAAAAAACCATGAATAAAATAAATACACCACTTATTCAAACAACAGATGCAGCACAACCAGAAGAAAAAACAGTGATCAAAAAAGAACCATTCTCGGTTCTGATGCTTGGGGTCGATGAACGTAAAGATGATAGTGGTCGTTCAGATACGATGATTGTGATTACTGTGAATCCAGAAAAGCAGACGATGAAAATGCTTAGTATTCCCCGTGATACTCGTACAGAAATTGTTGGTCATGACACCGTTGATAAAATTAATCATGCCTATGCCTTTGGTGGCGTTCCGATGGCTGTGGATACGGTGGAGAATTTTTTAAATATACCAATTGATTACTATGTATTTATTAATATGGAGGGCTTTTTGCAAATTATTGATACGCTTGGTGGTGTAACGATCAATAATGATATGGATTTAACCTATGACGAATACCATTACCCAGAGGGTGAAATTACGTTAAATGGTAATGAGGCGCTTATTTTTTCTCGTATTCGTTATGAAGATCCACGTGGTGATTTTGGTCGTCAAATTCGACAACGTCAAATTATTGAAGCTGTTATGAAAAAAGCCTCCACGCCATCTACATTATTAAAGGCAACAGATATGCTTAATGTGTTAGGCGATAATGTTCGCATGAACTTCTCAGTCAAAGACCTGATCCAGCTACAAAGTATTTATAAAAAAATGGATAAGGATATTGAGCAAATATCGTTTGAACAGGGAGAAGGTCAAAGGATTAATCGTATTTGGTACTACATTCCGAATGAGGAAGAGCTTCAAAAAATACAAACAGATCTAAACAATCATTTAAAAAGCAAGTAAGCGTGGTGCTTACTACACGTAGTGTCAACAAAGTAAATTTTTCGGCCATGAAGGGAGGGAGATGAATGAATGGGAGGACCCAGGTGCTTAGGTATACAGCGCTTAATCAGTGCATGCAAAGCTATGTACCTAAACGCAAAGTGCGAAGAAATCCAGTCCAATCAGCTATTAGAGGCCTACAACTATTATGTTTAAAATTGTATATGTAAAGATAAAAAATCATTCAGGTAGGGTGCATGCCTAGTTGAATGATTTTTTTTTAATGAATAGAGCTAGTTCATTTTTCAATGTAGCTTGAAAAATCAGAAAATTAAATGTATACTGATATTAGAAATGGTTAAAAGGAGTGATTGTGATGATTTTTGGCACAATATTATTAGCATTTGCACTACCAGTAGGTATCGTATTAGCAGTCGATTTATTGAACGAGCAGCGTCTCTCTGCTACACAATCCAACCATTCATAATGATTACACAACAGAAGGATAAATACTAGACAATGTTACGTTGTAGCAATTGTCTTTTTTTTTGATTTGGAAACAATTTGCGTGATTCATTCGTCAATAGTATATAGAAAATGTTATACTATTAAAAAAACAGTATCGGGGAATGAGCATGCAAGAGGAAAAAACAACAAATTTAAAAAAAGAAATACTATCCTACATCAAGATTATTGTCATTACGGCTGTTGTCGTTTTTGGCTGTAAGCAGTTTTTATTTGCGCCAATTAAGGTGCAGGGAGCTTCGATGTACCCGACGTATCATGATAAGGATATTATTATTGTAAGTAAAACAAGTAAAATTGAACGATTCGATCAAATTGTTTTCCAATCTCCTACCGAGGATGAACTCTATATTAAAAGAGTAATAGGTCTTCCAGGGGATAAAGTTGAAATGAAAGATGATGTATTGTATGTAAATGGGAAAGCATACAAAGAAGATTATGTTAATCGTGAAACAGATGATCCTAATCAATTACGCATTACAGAAAATTTTACTTTGGAACAATTAGTTAATGAAAAAGAAGTACCAAAGGGCATGTATTTTGTGCTTGGGGACAACCGTTTAAAAAGTTTTGATAGTCGCCACTACGGTTTAATTTCAGAGGACGCTGTTTATGGTGAATCTAAAGCAATACTATATCCATTTAGCCATTTTCATATCGGTTCAAAATAATGAAAAAGAGGCCACTCCTTTGAGTGACCTCTTTTAGTTTTTTGGTAAATCTGTACAGCTCTTATACGTAGGGTAATAGACACAAACTCTTGAATTTTCAACAGTTTCTTTTATAGGCAATACCTTACTTTTCACGGGAGAGCTAATAGCTGGTTCTTCGATTGTGAGCTCTTCTACTACTAATTCTACGCCATAAAATAGTATTAAAAAATAGCAGACAAATCCTACTATACGCAAACAATCACCTCGTAAAATAGTTAGTATATGTTAATATGTATGGTCAAATTCATTAAAATATAAGCGGAATTTCGAAATTTTCTCTCGATTCGGCAGTTTTATAAGATCATTTAATTCTATAAAAAAAGCTATTGTCAACGAAATTTTGATGTGCTACTATAGCTAAAGTAAATATTTGATCTGTATAACCTCAATAATATGGATTGAGGGTCTCTACCAGGAACCATAAAATCCTGACTACAAAACTTTGCTTCATTTTTGTAGTCAGGATTTTTTTATGTTGATTCAGCCGTTAGTTTGTAGCGTACCGAAGCGTACCTTGCGGCGTAATGCATAAAAAAATCTCCTGCAAAAATGAAAGTGTAACGAAAGGGAGATTACGATGAATTGGAGAGTTTATATTCTTGCGGTGACTACCTTTGCAGTAGGGTTAGTTGAATTAATTGTTGGTGGGATACTGCCAAATATTGCAGAGGATTTACATGTATCTTTAGCAACAGCTGGGCAATTAATTACGATTTTTGCACTGGTTTATGCTATTTCTGCGCCTGTCCTGTTATCCTTGACAGCTAAGGTGGAAAGGAAGCGCTTATTCTTAATATCATTATTTATTTTCACGTTAGGTAACTTAATGACCTTCTTTAGTACAACGTTCATTATTGTGCTAATTGCCCGTATTTTCACAGCGATGAGCACAGCATTAGTCATTGTATTATCTTTAACGATTACGACAAAAATTGTTGAGCCTAAACATCGTGCCAAGGCGTTAGGACTCGTTTTCATGGGTGTAAGCTCTGCGCTTGTCATTGGTGTACCAATGGGTATTTTTATAACAGAAGCTTTCGGTTGGCGAGCTATATTTTTAGGCATTAGCATTCTGTCA
>NZ_DAMDAY010000186.1:0-5751 GCF_032093475.1 Lysinibacillus sp.
CATTGTATTGCATCGAGGCTGTCCACTGGGCTTGCTCGGAGCGAGAGGCAGTCATCGCACATGCGCCAAACAATTTTCGAATGTGATATTCGGTAGTTTGTCTTAAGGAGATTAGCCATCACACACAAGGACTTTCTGAATATCCGCTAAATATATCCCTTTAATACATCCTTCTCGGTAAAACAGGTTCAAATAATACAATCATCGATCCCTCTGAAGGCAGAGCGGAATACCCAGTTGCAGGTATTCGATAGTGTAGCTTTACCGTCTGTGCGATTCAATATTTGAGTGGTTATTTCATCGGCGTAAAGTATGATAACACTTCCAGTAGCCAACGTAATTCTTGCTGGTTGTTTCGAACTTGTTCATCTTCTTTTGGCCATTGAAGTCGATCGTTCTCTAAACGTTTGTACAGTAAATCGAAACCTTTCCCGTCAAAATCTAAAATTTATAGTGATCGCCAAAAAAAGAAAGACAGCTTTACTATATGGGTCCAATTTGAAGGTATGTTGGAGATGATTGGATCTTATTTCTAAAAGAGAATGGAATAATTTATATTTAGGACGTTTCATAGGAAAATCTCGACAAATATATATAATAGATGAAAATAAAGTAGCTAATGATTATTTTTATGTTTCTATAATATTAATGATAAAGCTAACTTAGTATCTTTTATTATCTAGGTACTTTGCAAAAATATACTACGAAAATGAAAATAAAGACTTCTTACTAAAATTGGATATAATCTTATTGAAGGAATCAAAATATTAAATCATTATCTACAACAATATGAAAATGAGAAAACAGATCTGTAACTATCCTGTCTTAGTAAACTATCAACTAAAGAGGCTGGGACAAAACCCACCTCCGTTGCATCTTGTGTGCAACCCTATCTATTAGCTTATCGGCAAATGCGCGATTACTATTTCCATACTGTGCCCATATTCTTTTAATCATATCTTGTCTAAATGCTTTAGTTACACTTCTATCCCTCGATACTTTTGCAACTTTATATAGAAGACCTTCTTCTCCAAGTTTTTGAAGTGTTTGAGCTTTTCTGAGAAATTCATTTTTAGGCATCCAGTCTTTGTAAACTAGTGTAATTGTTACATCTAGCCCCAAAATATCCATATACAAATTTGGATTATTTACATATCCATAAAGCGTAGGATTTCCACCCGCAAGTCCAATCGGATTTATTTGAGTATAATTCCCTTGCACTGGGTCGTAGTATCGGAATCGGTTATAATACAATCCAATTTCTACATCTTCATACTGCCCTTGATAACGGAATGGAATAAAGTCTTTCTCACCTGTAACTTCTTTCACTTGTCCATAAACATCAAGTTCAGCTGTCCAAACCCTATTCACTTTTTCATCATAGGCTTCAACAGGCGTTCCAAGATAATCACTAATAATACTGTAATAACCTTCATTCGTGATTTTTGCCAAAGGGACGAAGCATCATGAAAATACTCATGCAACTAGATTATTTGCGATGTCGGCATCAGTCTGTAAAGCATTCTGTGTAAAATTTCTAAATATATCTGAATTATCTTGCAAGAAATATTCATGGAGAATTGTATTCCCATCCCACACGAATCTCATAGTTTATTTGCTAGACCCCAACCAGAATTAAAAATTTATCAAAATCGTCCTATCCTGATGGATAATATCTATAAAAGTCTTTATAATTAACATCTTATCTAATGCATATGGTAAAATTAAACAAAAATATTGGAGGAATAAGAGAATGATACCTTTTGAAGAAAACATAAAAATTTGGAATGACACATTAGAGGAAATTAGTCATCCTATTTATAAATCTATTTTAAATAATTTTCATATAGATTTGATTAAAGAAATTTCATTTAACATCCAAGCTGGTATTGTCCAAAAAGATTTTGATTCCATTATGAATTATTCATTAAAGTACATTTTACAATCTCTTTTCATTCAAATTAAAAAATCAAAAGAATTCGAATTAATGGTATTAGTTTTTGGAGATAAAGTGTGCGATGAGTTTGAAAAGCTACTTCTTTTGGATGCTATTGATATTTCTTACCATATAGATGATTTTATTACCGAGAAAGAAATGGAGGAAGAAGGTATTACTGTGGACGACTTAGATAATTTTCTTAATATCATTGTGAATTTTAACGAAAAGCAGTTTGCCATGTTAAAACTAACTAATTCTGTCCATGAGCTAGGAGAATTAGCTTTTTTGAATCTAGACACTTCAGATACATTCATTAATGGTAACCATTATAGTGACTATGAAGAGGAGTAATTCCTCTTCATAGCCATTTAAGTAAAATTGCCTCCAAAGAAGATAAAGTAATGAATACTTAGAATTTATTAAAAAATATGATTATCACAATTACATTCTAATTATTACTTGCAGTCCCTACCGTATCAAAATTTAACCCTTTAATTCCGTTTTTTTCAATAAAATCAATAAACTTTTGTGTACAATAATAGTTTGAACTAACTTTAGCATCTCTAAATAAAGTTTCATTTTCTACTTTATCTAAAATAAATCTTATGTTTTCACTTCGCATCATTGCAAGAGATTCTTGCAAATCTAAACCATCAAAATTAATTGCTGTGACTACATTCGTTACATTTATATAAATAAAATCTTCTGCAATGCCTTTGATTTTTATCGGGAAGATTTCTATAATGTCAGAAAATTTTTCAATAAAAAGATTTTTAAATTTCGCTTTTATTATTAATGTATCTCCATAACAGCGTGAATCAAAATCTAACAATTTTCCTCTTGTATGTTTATCTTCAGAGATACCAAAAATCTCTTCTTTCCAATCCAGAGTAATTTTTTGTCCCGTAAAACTAGAAAAAAGACTAATATCCTCCTCATTCAAAAAAGTTAGGTCTTTAAAACTAAAGTCATTCTCTATTTTAAATATTTTCATTATAAAATCCCCTTTTACCAAATTTTAACGTTAAATAATAAATCATTCCTTATATTTTCTAGCTCAGTCAACACTGCTTCTCTTGCTTTCGCTCCACCCAATTTTTCAGCCATGTCTAACCTATTATAGACATTTTTAAAATACTCGTTGGTATGAATTACTCTATGATAAGCACCAGGTTGTAAACTATTTGGATCTATATGCTTCAAATAAACACCATTTTCTGCACTGTTGACATCAATCTTGAGTCTTTTCAAGATTTCTCTGGCTCTTCCAGCGTGTACGTTTGAATGATCCCCCGCTACAATATGATGAGCTGCTGAACCTTTATACTTATGCCAAGCACGTTTCATGTACCCTTCATTTTTTCTTAACTCTCGATTAGCTTTGTTCATATTTTTCTTTAACTCTTTAGTACAAGAAAGACCAAAAATATCTATTGAGTTATTTGTATCTTGTACATAGCCATATAAGACCAAACCTCCATTAAGCCCAATTGGATCCTTTTGCGTATACATACCCTCAATTGGTGAATAATTTCTAAATCTGTTGTAGTAAAGGCCAGTTTCTTCATCCTCGTATTGCCCTTGATATCGGAATGGTATAAAATCCTTGTCACTGTTAAACTCTTTTGACTGGCCATAAATATCTAACTCATTGGACCAAACCTTATTACCATCATTTTCGTAGGCTTCAGAAGGTGTACCTAGATAATCACTAATAAGCTTCTTCAACTAATCAATCGATCTAATAAATTCCTTAAATTGATTTATTATTTACACCACACTCATCAATTTAAATTCTCTCCATACAAATCTCACATAACTAATTCTTTTTTAGCGTGGGCCTTTTATTCATATATCTTACCTACATATAGCATAATAGACAATAGTTTCCAGTCGATATTTTTGGGTGTATCTAAACCAGAATTTTCATAAAATCCTTCCATATCTTCCATCCATCCCTCAATGGCTTGAAGAAATAAATCTATAGATTTATTCTCCCATTCATCTATATTTTTTTGATAATCCGCTGATAATAAATTTACAAATTCTAAGAATTGTTGCTTGTTTGATACGTTTTCAATTTTGTTGTACCAATCCATATTATTCACACCTCTCTATTTCAACTATTGACTCTATTTTTTCCTACAAATCACCTGTCTAGATCCACCTCTTTAAAACAATTGATGTCCCACCATTTTTTGTTGATATTTTAAACCATTGATTCTTCACTTGCCCAGTTTACTGGAATTTCATAATACCTGCTAGTATTCATCAGTATCCTTTCAAACATTAACATAGTAAAACAGTTGTATTTAGCTTAACTGAGAAGATATTTTCTTATCCATAGCCTAAGAGTTACAAGGAAGCTCCTAGCATAGAAAAGAGTTTTCGAAATATTAAAAGAGATGACTTCGGCAACATGCAGAAGTCATCTAATTAATACAGCATTCTTTTTTTACTAAACTGCTAAATTATGGGGCACAGTTGACAAAATTTAATTTTTTTACTACAAAAAATTAAAAACGCATCATTTTAAATAGTAAATAAAAGCTATCTAATGAAAACATCCCTTTATATTTAAATTTCATTTTTTCGAATTTGGAAGAAGCTAAAACCAAATCTCTGGAAGCGATAACACATCTTCAATAGTAATTAGTTTAATTTTTTTCGGAACAAAAATAATAATTTGTAATATCCTGTTTTGTATATTTTCGTTATACGTTTTTTACTATTCTGTATGACCAACTTTTTCATAACGTAATCCTTTGATTTGATTATTATTCATTAGATTAATAAAGAAATCTGTAACAAAATAGCTTGATGACATTTTGCTATCTCTAAATATGGACTCGTTTTTTACAGTTTGAAGATCAAAAACGTACCTATTATTTCTTACCATTTCCATTATTTCGTCTGAAGACATTTTATCCACATTTTTAATAGATTTAATTTTATTCGTTACATTTATATAATAATATGGACCTCTATCCGTATTAACTGGCAAAATTTCAACTTTTTCACTATAATTAGCTTCCAAAATCTCTTTCAGATTATTATTCACGATTAAAATACCATCAAAATAGCATGAAGCATCAAAATCTTCAAATCGTTTATCCTTTTTCTTTCCTTTTTCTTTGAAAATTTCAAACTCTAAAGGTATCCAATTGTCTCCTAATTTTTGACCTTCAAAGTTTAAATAGTTAGATGAACTTCCTTGATTAAATACAAAAAATTTAAAAACATCATAGTCACTTTTAATTTCATATATATCCAAAATTAATACACCTTCTTGTCAAATAATAATTCATTCCTAATTAACTCTAATTCTTTTTCTACAGCTGATTTCCCTCCAACTTTACTTGCATTGATTATTTGTTTGTTTACATCCTCATAATATTTATTTGTATGAATCACCCTATGATACGCTCCTGGTTGTTTACTATTTGGGTATATGTGTTTCAAATAAATACCATTATCAGCTGAATTTACATCGATTTTATAATGAGCTAATATATCCCTCGCAGGCTGAGCCCTTAAATCATCGCCAGCAACAATATGATGGGCAGCCGACCCTTTCTCTTTATGCCAAGCCCTTTTCATATATCCTTCTGTTTTGGCCAGTTCTTTGTTAGCTTTATTCATATTTTTCTTAAGCTCTTTTGTACAAGAAAGCCCAAATATATCAATCCAAATATTCGTATCACTGACATGCCCATAAAGCGTAGGATTTCCTCCTGCAAGACCTATCGGATCAATCTGAGTATAATTCCCTTGTTCTGGGTCGTAGTATCGGAATCGGTTATAATACAATC
>NZ_DAMDAY010000187.1:0-5563 GCF_032093475.1 Lysinibacillus sp.
AAGTTCTGGCTATTGATCCTTGTAATCGATAACGCTTTAAAAAAAGCTGAAGTGCCTGTGTGGCCTCTTCACTCTCTAACTCTGCTTGTTGAATTTTATATTCAAGTTGAACGTATTGCTGTTCTTTTTCTTTTTGCTGTTCATTGACATGTAACCAACGATCCTCATATCGTTGCTTCTTTAATAGCACAGCTTGTACTGTCATTTCTTCTTGTTCTAACTCTCGTAGGAGATAACTTTGCTCTTTATTTATAGGCTCTGCTTGTTTACTATGTCTCATATACAAAATGCTAAGCAATGACAAAAATGCTCCGACAATGATCACAACCACATTCTTTTCAAACACTCCATAAGCAAATGACAATAAACCAATTAGTAGAATAAGCCAGATAAAATACAAAGGTTGTGTTTGCTTATTTCTTAGTGACTTGGCAGCACGTAATTGCTCAAGCCTTCGTTTTTGCTGGGGCCACTGTGCTAAAATATGTTCTTCTTCACTTGTTAATGATTCCTGTACAATCCGTTGCTTTTGTTTAGCAATTGCATCTATTTCTAGATGTATTTGTTCAAGGGATCGTAAATGAAACTTAAGCTCCTCCTCTGCATCCTGCAGCTTACTTAATTGAAATTGAAACTGCTGTTCCTGCTGAAGTGAAACAGTCTCCCCAAGAAGATTTTCCTGTTCCTCTTTTTCTTGAACGCCTAATAAACGAAACTGTGCTTCCATTTCATGTTCAAGCATAAAGAGATCATCTTGTAAATTTTGCACCTTCACCAGCAATTGATGCCAGGTTGCCTCTTTTTGTATAAGGCGAGCCATCTCATTAACCGTTTGCTCATTCACTGATGCTAGTACTTTATCTTGTAACGTTTGAAATTGCTCTTTTAATTGCAACAGCTGTTGGTTTTCATGCATTAGTCGGTCTTTTAACTGTTCATATCGTCTAATACCTTCTGGTGGAAATTGTATATCTTGATAGTTGGCTAAAGTTTGTTGCAAAGCCTGTTGCTGCTTCATTAGAGGTAGTGCTTGTTTTTGTATAGTTAGCTGTTGCCACTGTTGTTGTTGCATTTTTTGTGTCTCATAAAGCCGCTCTAAATTTTGCTCTAGGAGTTGTAGCTGCTTTAATTTATCTTCAAAGGTTTGAATTTTCCCTTGTTCCTGTTTAATCGTTCGTTCAAGCTGCTTTAAATGCTCTATTTTTTGATTAATTACTGGCACTTTACCGGTTTTCCTAAATAATTCATTTGCCTCTTTATCCATTTTCTTCTCAAGGGTCGATAAATGTTGAATACCTGTCGTACCAGAGGCTAGTAGCAAATGTGTTAGTTCCTCCTCTGACATTTTCTCAATCCCTTGTAGCTCATGTAATGAAAATGAAAAAATAGACTCAAAGCTGGCTCTTGAATAGCCATATAATAGTTTTGCTAACAGTTCCTCTTGTCCAGTTGTACCATCCTCTAAAAAGACAGTAACATCGCCCGTTGCCTTCCCTTTCACACGTTCAATGGTACATTGGCCATAAATCGGATGCTTGAGTATCAGCTGACCACCATACTTTGTCGAAGCTTTTGGTTCATATTTGCGCTGTGTCTGCTGCCTCGTGGGGAAACCAAAAAGCATTTGTAGAATAAATTGCTGAATTGTTGTTTTTCCCGCTTCATTTAATCCATAAAAAATGGTAACACCATCGCTTAACGAAATGGTCATATTTTCATGCTTACCAAAGCCATAAATTTGGATTTTTTGTATTGTCAGCATGTGATCACGCCCTTTGAATTTCTTCTGCCAATAATGCCTGTGCGCTATTCATTAAATTCTCTATATCCTTGTCTGTAAGTGGCTCTATCAGCCTTGCGCCCCCAGCATATTGGTATAAATCTTTAAGTATATCCTTCCATTCATTACTATCCCATTGTTCCATTAAGCTGACAACTGATTGAGTTGTTGCAGTATGTTCATAAAATTTCCTAGTCTTCTGCAACACCAATTTTTGTACCCAACACATTGGCTCAATGCCTTCTTCAGCTTCCCGAACGGTCTCTAACCATGCATCTACTGTGGCATGCTCAAATAATGCTTCTGTTTGTTCATCAATATTTTTCAAATGAAGCTCTATAACTGATGCACCATACTTTGTTCTATTGACTGTAATTGCTTCTGCACATCTTTTGAGTAATTCATTAGCATGGATTACATTTTTACAATCCACTTCAACTGTACTATAAACTACAGTTGAAGTTGGAATAAAATCTAGTTCAACCGAAGTTCGGGATAAAGTTACATCATAATAACCTTTCAAACCTTGCTCTTTACGATGGCGACTTTGTATATTGCCTGGATAAACAATTGGAGGATTTTGATGTAAAAGCTGTCGTTTATGAATATGGCCTAAAGCCCAATAATGGTAGTTTTTCTCTAGCAATTGTTGCTTAGTAAAGGGAGCATACACATCATGAGTCGTATTACTTGCCTCACTTCCGTGTAGCATACCAATATGAATGGTTTGTTGATTTTGTGCAATTGGATAGCTTTCGATAACCGATTCCCTCAAGTGGCGTTCATGATAACTGAAACCATATATATTGACTTGCTGATCCCGAATTTTTAATTGAACAACACTCGTTTCAGCTGGTAATTCATAGACATTACTTGGCAAAGAAAAGCGTGTCCAAGTACCATTTAAGTGATCATGATTTCCATAGCTCACAATCACTGGGATATTATATTGGAAGAGCTTTTCCATTGCATCTTGAAATCTACGTTGCGCTTGCAAACTACGATTTTCACCATCATAAATATCTCCAACAATTAGCAAAAAGTCAGGCTTCTCTTGAATTGCTTTTTGAATAATTTTGTCGAATGCATCAAAAGTACTTGACCGAATGTTCTTTAAAATGTGTTCAGATAAACCAAATAAACCCTTAAATGGACTATCTAAATGTAAATCTGCCATATGGAAAAAACGAATTGCTGTCATCCAATCACCTCAAATAGTAGATAATTCTTAACTTGGTACTAATCAAAGTAGTACGAGTTCACTTATCAAAACCGAATATTTGTTCTATTTTATCATACTTCATCTTTTATGAAAAATGGTATGAAGGAAAATACTTGACCGCCTTACTTTTTCCACAATTTTCGTAATTTATCAAAAAAATCACTAGTTTTACCGTGAAGTTTATAAATCTTCTATGTATAATAGAAATATATTTTAGTAAAAGGGTGGGGTTTGCATGGAGAATTATCGTTTTACAGCTTTTGAAAAAACAGGGGAAACATTGTTTGATGAAACATGGACATTTGAAAATGATGAGGCTGCTAAACTAAATGGACAACAACAAATTGAGGAAAAAGGGGTTGCCGACAAAACTCATCGACTTGTAAACTCTTCAGGTAAATTAATATTATTCCATGTTTAATAGCGAGTAAAAGGCACGTAGACAATGCTGCTACGCGCCTTTTTACTATTTATTTCCCTACAAATACCGGTGTTCTTTTCTCTACAAATGCATGAATACCCTCTATATGATCTGTTGTTTTACGCATAGCAGATTGTCCTTCTGCTTCCAATGCTAGAACATTTTCTAGCTGTGATAAATTTTGAGCATGGAGAATTTTTTTCGTTGTAATCATCGAAGAGATAGGTGAAGCAAGCATTTTACCTACAAGCTGGTCAGCCATTGCAAATACTGTACCATCAGGTGCAATATAATCAATTAATCCTGCATCCAATGCTTCTTTTGCAGTTAATACCTTCCCTTCCCATATCATTTGTTTCGCTTTTACAGTCCCCACACGTTCTTTCATAAAGAAGTGACCACCTCCATCTGGAATCAGTCCTATTCCTATGAAGTTCATAGCTAGTTTACTATTTTCACAGGCTACAACAATATCTGCACCAAGTGTCAAACTAAATCCTAGGCCTGCCGAAGCACCATGAACTGCCGCAATAACAATCATCGGTAGCTGATAATAGGCCCTCACAATACGTGTTAGATAAACCATTGCCTCATCTATATTTAGTGGTTTGTTTTCATCGAGCATTGCCTTAATATCGCCACCCGCAGAAAAGACCTTTCCTTCTCCACGAATAACAAGTACCTGTATATCTTTTTCTTGTTGTAGAGCTTCAAAGCATTCTGCAAGTTCACGCATCATGTCACCATCCATAGCATTCATTGCCTGTGGACGATTCAATGTTAACGTTGCTCGACGTTCTAATTTTTCTAAAGTAATCGTTGAAAATTCCATCTCTCTTCCCCCCAATATGAATAGTCATTCACTATGTACTATTCGAGTTTTTTTAGAAAACTCCTCCTACTCTAAGCAAAATTACTGTTGTTGTGCTATATTAAATGACGAACATTGTTATAAAGGTGGTTACGTATTTTGACACAAAAAGACTATCGTGTATTACTTTATTATAAATATATTACGATTGAAGACCCAGTAGCCTTTGCAGAAGAACATTTAGCATTATGTAAAGAAATTGGACTTCTTGGTCGTATTTTAGTAGGAAATGAAGGTATTAACGGAACTGTTTCAGGGACCATTGAGCAAACAGAAGCTTACATGAACCATATGAAGACAGATGCTCGTTTTAGTGATATTATGTGGAAAATTGATGAAGCTGAAGGGCATACCTTTAAAAAAATGCATGTACGCCCGCGACGAGAAATTGTTCATTTAGGTTTAGAGGATGATATCAACCCATTAGAAATCACTGGTGATTATTTATCTCCTAAAGAATTTATGGAACAAATGCAAGAAGATAACACCGTAATCATCGATGCACGTAATGACTACGAATATGATTTAGGTCATTTCAGAGGAGCAGTTCGACCTGATATTGAAAATTTCCGTGACTTGCCAGCTTGGATGGAAGCTCATAAAGAAGATTTTGCAGATAAAAAGATTTTAACTTACTGTACAGGTGGTATCCGCTGTGAAAAATTCTCTGGCTGGCTAAAACGCGAGGGCTATGGTAAAAGTGTTGGTCAATTACACGGTGGTATCGCCACGTATGCAAAAGATCCAGAAGTAAAAGGCCAGTTATGGGATGGTCAAATGTTTGTTTTTGACCGTCGTCGAAGTGTACCTATTAATCAAGTGGAACATGTCGTCGTTGGGAAGGATTATTTCACAGGTGAACCTTCTGAACGTTATACAAACTGCGCAAACCCTGAATGTCATAAATTAATGCTTTGCGAGGAAAAGCATGAGGCATTTTATATGCGTAGCTGCTCAGACGAATGTCGTCGTGCACCACGTAACTTCTTTGTTGAAGAACATGGTTGGTCGAAAGAACAGGTTGAAGAGCAAATTGCTAAAATAGCAGAGGCTCAAAAATCAAAGTAAGTATGCTTGGTATAAACGGTATTGGTCCTTTTGTAAAAGTGAATGGAAACCCTTGGAAACACCGATTCTATCAGACTAACTAAAAGAGCATCGTTCGTTAAGACGATGCTCTTTTATGGTGTTAAAAAATCAAATCAATTAGCATTTTGCTAAAGGCGAGAAAGGCTTTCTATCCCACACTAGTGTTTATTTTGAGTTTTC
>NZ_DAMDAY010000188.1:0-5431 GCF_032093475.1 Lysinibacillus sp.
ATACAAGAAATAAATGACGAAGATATAAAAGTGAAAACAGCCAATGGACATATTTTTACTGGGCGAAAGCAACAAAGCTCTCCAACTTTAACGCATATGATTGGAGACAAAGTATTTATTTCAATTCGTCCGGAATCTATTCATTTAGGTGTTGGTGATAACACCTTAACAGGGAAAATTACCTTCGTTGAATTTACAGGTATAAGCGTGAATTACATTGTGGATTTTACTGCATTTTCACTCAAAGTAATGATTATCAATTCTTATGACCACATAAAAAAGCTCGGTGAAGACATTACAATCAATATTGCGCATGACTCACTATATTTTTTAGGAGAATAGGAGGAAGCCAATATGGAAAAACAATCTATCAATGCCCCTCACGAAAGTATCTGGACACGAATTTTTCAATCCAATTGGTTTGTCTATGTGTTAATAGCGCCACTATTTTTAGTGTTGTTCGCCTACGTGGTTTATCCCTTCTATCAAACGTTTATTCAAAGCTTTGCTGGTGATGAGGCTCTCTTTCATTATAAGAAGTTTTTTAATGTAGCTAGCCCTGCAAACTTAGAGGCTTTATGGACCAGTATCTACATTTCCATTATTAGTGTCATTTGCTGCGCAATTGTTGGGGTAACGATGGCCTTTTTACTTGAACGCTATAACTTCCCAGGTAGACGGATCCTGTCCATTTTAGTATTAGTTCCTATGGCTCTTCCTCCCCTAGTGGGTGTGTTATCCTTTTCTTTCTTGTACGGGGATAGTGGTATTTTCCCTCGAATCTTTCAGCATTTATTTGGTTTAGATCATGTACCATTTTCATTGAAAGGCATTTGGGGAGTTATCGTCGTCCATACATTCACGATGTATACCTACTTTTATTTAACCGCTTCGGCTGCAATTAAGGGGCTAGATCCTGCTCTAGAAGAGGCTGCAACAAGTTTAGGCGCAGGCCGTATTCGCGTATGGACAAAGGTTATTTTGCCGATGCTAACACCTTCCATTGTCGCCTCATCCTTATTAGTGTTTATGATTTCAATGGCTTCTTATACTGCTCCATTAATGTTTGGTGTAGAACGCACAATGACGATGCAAATCTATTTATCTCGAACGAATGGAAATCTTGAGATGGCTGCAACTCAGTCGATGATTTTATCCTTTGTATCTATTACTTTTTTAATCATTATGCGTTGGTATCAAAATCGGAGAAATTATCAAAATCTCAGTAAGGGAATTAGTGTTCATCGTTCAGAGGTATCCTCTAAGAAAATAAGAGTTTTGGCAACCATCGCCTCTTTTGTTGGCACATTAATATTAATTTTACCGATTTTAGTTCTGATATTGATATCCTTTTCTGTAGACGGTGCTTGGAAGACACAAATTCTTCCAACAGACTATACAATTGATCATTATATTGCCCTTTTTACTGATGAACGCACATGGCGACCTATTTGGAATTCAATACAAATGGGTGTCGTCGCAACAATCGGCAATATTATCTTTGGTGTAGCCGCAGCGTATGCGATGGTTCGCTTAAATTTTAAAGGAAAAACATTACTCGATATTTTGATTATGGTGCCTTGGGCTTTACCAGGGACAGTAGTTGCAGTCAATTTAATCGCTGCCTTTAGTACCGAAAGTATTTTTAGCTTTAATCAAGTATTGATCGGTACATTTTGGATTTTACCATTAGCCTATTTTATTCGACATTTACCACTTGTTTTTCGATCGACATCCGCTTCTCTTGTACAACTAGATCAATCGATTGAAGAGGCATCTCGTGGCTTAGGCGCCAATTGGTGGTATACATTTAGACGTATTGTCGTTCCTTTAACATTCACCGGTATATTAGCAGGGACACTTTTAGCCCTCGTACAAAGCTTCGGTGAGTTTGTTGCATCCATTCTAATTTATAGTACATCCACTATTCCATTGTCTGTAGCAATCTTCCAAAAATTATATGCATTTAAATTTGGGACCGCCTGTGCTTATGGTGTCTTACAAATTTGCTTAATTTTAGTTGTCCTTATTATTTCTGAAAAATTATCAAAGGGCAGTGCTGGTACAGCCATCTAGCTGCCATCTATTAGGGGGCCATTACAATGTTTGAAGATTTTCGCAACAAAACACAGCTTGAGGATGGGATGATCTTCCCTTCTAACATCTATCGAAAAATTGTCTTACAGCCAGCTTATGATGAGGCGAAAAAAAATTTTTTATCCATTATGCTACAAATTAATATTGCACATTTAAAAATGTTAGAAGAACAAGGACTTGTAAAAAAAGATGAAGCGAAACAGATTGGGGCGGCTCTAAAAAAAATAGACTTAAATTATTATCGTTTAGAGGATTACAGTCCCCAATACGAAGATTTATTTTTCCGCATTGAAAATAAATTAATAGAGCTTGCTGGTGATGTTGCTGGAAATCTTCACATTGGTAGAAGTCGGAATGATATGGGCATCGCCATCTATCGAATGACATTAAGAAAAAAATTATTATTATTAATGCGTGAGTTACTAACATTACGTGATGATTTAATTGCTGCTGCAGAGGAACATGTGGATACGATCATGATTGGCTACACACATACTCAGCAGGCTCAGCCTACAACCTTTGCCCATTATTTAAAAGCTGTTATTGATCAGCTTGAGCGTGACTTTGAGCGAATGCAGCATGTCTATAAAACTGTCAATCGTAGTAGTATGGGAGCAGCTGCCTTAACGACGACAGGCTTTAATATTAGTAGAGAACGTATGCGTGAATTACTGGCATTTGATGACATTATCGAAAATGCGTGGGATGCTGTTGCAGGTGCAGACTACATTGCAGAAGCTGCAAGTATTGTACAGCTTGCTGCGCTAAATCTTGGTCGTACATCTCAGGATTTTTTATTATGGGCTACACAGGAGTTTAACGCATTTACTCTAGCGAGTCCGTATGTACAAATTAGCTCTATTATGCCTCAAAAGCGTAATCCTGTTTCCATAGAGCATACACGCTCATTACTATCTGCTGTTGTTGGCGATACGGGCACAGTATTACAGATGGTACATAATACACCATTCGGAGATATCGTCGATACTGAGGATGACATGCAGCCTTATTTATGGCGTGCCATCGATCGCTTACTAGGTATTTACAAATTATTTGGTTCTCTCGTTGTCACAATGGATGTCAATAAGAAGAAGTTAAGAAGTCGTGCGGAAAATAGCTTTGCCAATGTTACAGAACTTGCTGATACGTTAGTACGTTCGGAAGGAATCTCGTTTCGACAAGCACATAGTATTGTTAGTAAATGTATAAAAGTTTTACTTGCTCATGGCGAGGAATCGCTAGCAAGCCTTACGTGGGGCCTTGCTAATACCCAATCTAAATTAATTACAGGAAAAGAATTAACTATTACAGAAGAGGATTTTTATAAGACATTAAAACCAGAATCTTTCGTTGGTGTACGAACATTACCAGGTGGTCCAGCTCCAGCCACTATGAAAGCAGCTCTAGAACGTTCAAAGATGAATACTCATACCCTTTATGAATGGGTACGCTTAAAGGAAAATGGCATTATCGAAGCGGAAAAAATCTTATCAACATTTCTAGAGGAATGGAATCAATGAAGAAATGGCTTCTGATTGTTGATGGTGGGGCGACAAAAACAGCATGTGCATTAGTTCATGCGGAATCTGGTGACATTCCTTATTCTACATCCACTAAGGGGTCTAATTATCAAGCAATTGGTGTCGAATCCGCTACAGCAATATTACAGGGACTTTTAGCAAATATAAAAACATTTTTGCAAAAATTCCCCCGTTCACAAATTGCTGTAGCAACCTTTGCTTTAGCTGGTATTGATTCTCCTAAAGATCATAAAACGGTAACGGCAATCGTTCACAAGGCTCTTGCGGCCGCACAGCTACAAATTGATACACTGATTATTGAAAATGATGCAGAAGCAACTCTACTTGGTGTGACTGCTGGACAGGCAGGTGCATTACTCATTGCTGGCACTGGAGCCATCGCCTATGCCTATGATGGACAGCAAATTGTTCGTGCTGGGGGATGGGGACATCGAGCTGGGGATGAGGGGAGTGGTTATTGGTTAGGGCAAGAGGTTGTAAGGGCTATATTTAAAATGGAAGATGGGCGTGGTCAACCAACCTTATTAAAAGATGCTGTCTATCGTTCTTTAGGTATCCAAGATATAACTGAGCTAGCGGAATGGTTATTTCAGCCTTCTTATACTAATGCACAATTGGCTAAGATGGGCTCCTTTGTGGCTAAAGCAGTCGAACAAGAAGATGCTTGTGCCATTCACATTTCGCAACAAGCTGCTCATGAACTAGCCCTTCTAGCAAGTGCCGTGGTAAAAAAAATTGGCTATCAGAATGGTCCTTTTTCACTTTATTGTAATGGAGGCGCCATTAAGCATAATCCACTCATTTTAAAAACCTTTTCAGAACAAATTGCCTTAACATATCCTCAAATTTCTATTACGCTTTGTCAGCATCAACCTATTACTTATCTGATTGAACGAACAAAAAGGGCCTATGACTGTTTATAAGTCATTGCCCTTTTCTTATACCGAAAAATTAGAGTGCCATTCTCTTTAATTCATTTGTTGTAAAATATAGATAGCCATCCTTCACAAATAAATCTTTCGTTTCCTCTCTATTTAATACCTGCTCCCCACTGCCATCTGGACGAATTTTCGTTAAATATGCCCCTCGTGAATAATTACTAAAATAGAGCCAACCATCCGAATAAACGATGTATTGTGCGCGAGAATCGGTGACACGCTTCGTCTTACCGGTCTTTATATCAAATACATATAGCTTATTATTATCAGAGATATTACTAAAAAATAACTGATCTCCAACCTGTGCTGAAAAATCCATATCATGATAGTTATTATAAAGTGTACTAGTTGCTTTTGGATAGTCTTCAGCTATCCATGAGTGATCTTTCGCCATTGTGCGATCATCTACCAAAAAGTATTGATAACGTATAGCTCCCTTGCGATCAGGTACTGGATCATTCCATGTCGTATCGAGATGATACCATTGACCATCTAGTTTGACTAAATTCCACGCATGTCCCTCTTGACCGACATAACCTACGATATATTTCGTTTCAATGCCCAGTTTTTGAAGCATTGAATGTGCGAGTAAAGCATAGCCTTGACATACCCCTCCATGCTCAGCAAGAACCGTATAAGCACTATGCGGACTTGAATTTGTTTGATCCGTATAAGAAGTATTGGCAACAATATAGTCGTTGACAGCTCGTACCTTTTCTACTTCTGTCATCGAATCTTTACTTATTTTGGCGATAATATCTTGAACATTCATCTCCACATATGCTGCCTGCTCTGGTGTCATTAAATAGCTCTGTTCTCCAAAAACAGTAGCCTTATTCCGTCCATATTCATATC
>NZ_DAMDAY010000189.1:0-5380 GCF_032093475.1 Lysinibacillus sp.
GATGAAATAATTCCTTCATATACAGCTTTTAATGCACTCGTTGAAGAAGCGCATAATTCTTTAAAATAACACGTGCTCGCTTATAGAGCCGTGTTTTTTCTTGTGCTTTTTTGTTGAAAATGGTAGTGTGATTATACACATATACAATTATTTATAAGAGGTGATCTCGTTGAATAAAGGACAACGACATATACGAATTCGAGATATTATCGCCAATCATGAAATCGAAACACAAGATGATTTAGTCGATTTTTTAAAAGAAGCAGGCTATAATGTGACCCAAGCAACGGTGTCACGAGATATTAAAGAGCTACATTTAGTGAAAGTACCGTTACAGGATGGTCGCTATAAATATAGCTTACCCGCAGATCAACGTTTCAACCCAGTCCAAAAATTACATCGTGCATTAGCAGATGCATTTGTCAGCATTGATGGAGCATCTCACTTTCTAGTGATGAAAGCTCTTCCAGGTAATGCAAACGCGATTGCATCTTTACTTGACCATTTAGATTGGCCAGAAATTTTAGGTACAATTTCTGGGGATGATACCATTTTAATTATTTGTCGTAATGAAAATGAGCGTGAAAATACAAAAAATCGCTTATTAGACATGCTTTAAAAAATGGGGAATTTGATTCAGAGGTGACAATTTGTGTTAAGAGAGCTTAGTATTCGAAACTTTGCCATCATTGAGGATCTGACAGTAAGCTTTTCAGAAGGTTTAACAGTACTTACAGGGGAAACAGGTGCTGGGAAATCCATCATCATTGATGCTGTGCATTTACTTGCGGGTGGACGAGGCAATACTGAATTTATTCGCCACGGTGCAAGAAAAGCAGAATTAGGTGGCTTATTTCAAATTTCAAGTTTAGCTCATCCTGTTCTGAAAAAATTAGAAGAAGCAGGCATAGAAATTGAAGAAGATAGCATTATTTTACGACGGGATTTAAATGATTCTGGTAAAAGCATTTGCCGAGTAAATGGAAAGCTTGTGCCATTATCGGTACTTAGAGACATTGGCGCTAGCCTTATTGATATTCATGGTCAACATGAAAATCAAGAGCTGATGGATGAAAAGCAGCATATTAATTTACTCGACCAGTTTGCGGAGGAAGAACTGTCCCCTATACAAAAAACATATAGTGAACAATATGAAGAATATCGTTTACTAAAAAAAGATTTAGCTTCCATATCGATTGATGAACAATTGATGGCACAACGTATTGATTTGTACCAATTTCAAATAAAAGAGCTAGAGGAAGCCAATCTAAAGTTGGGTGAGGAAGACGACCTTTTAGATGAACGCCGTCGTTTGATGAATTTTAATAAAATTTTTGAACGTTCTAGTGCAGCCTATGATGCCATTCAAGGCGATTCGAAGGGACTTGATTGGATTGGTAATGCTATGGGTGCTTTAGAAGACGCCGCGACGGTTGACGATCAATTCAAAGAAGCATCTGAAGCTGTGACATCTGCATTTTATGCCTTACAAGATGCAGCCTATCAGGTCAAAAATGTGTTAGATGACTTAGAGTTCGATCCAGCACGTTTAAACGAGGTTGAGCAGCGTTTAGCACTATTCCAAAATTTAAAACGCAAATATGGTTCGACACTGGAAGAAATCTTAGCGTATTATGAGAAAATTAAAACAGAATTAAATGAATTGTTGAATCGAGATGAAATTTTGCAGGTCAAAGAACGCCGAGTGCTAGAGATGGAATCGGTACTTAATGAACTTGCTGAAAAACTTTCGGCGGTACGTAAAACTGCTGCCCATCAATTGAGTGAAGCCATAATGGCAGAATTACGTGAACTACATATGGAAAAAGCAAAATTTATTGTTAATTTCGATGAATTACCATATTTCGATGCCAATGGAAAAGATCAAATCATTTTCTACATCTCCACAAACGTTGGAGAACCACCAAAATCGTTACCCAAAATTGCATCTGGCGGTGAATTATCGCGAATGATGCTTGCATTGAAAACGATTTTCTCTTCCTCAAATGGTATCACCTCCATTATTTTTGATGAGGTCGATACAGGTGTAAGTGGTCGTGTAGCGCAAGCCATTGCAGAAAAAATCGCAGCGATTTCCGTTAATTCTCAAGTATTATGTATTTCTCATTTACCACAGGTTGCGGCTATGGCTGATCATCATTACTTTATCAAAAAAGAGGTGGAGCATGATCGAACGTTCACTTCGTTATCGGAAATTGATCAAGATGCTCGAATTGAGGAAGTTAGCCGTATGATGTCTGGTACAGAAATTACAGCTTTAACATTACAGCATGCAACAGAGCTTTTAAAAATGGCAGATGAACGAAAAAAACAAATGCGTTAATCTTTATTCCAGAAACAGTCACGCTGTTTCTGGGTTTTTTCTTTTTGCACAAATATTTACCGCTTATAAGAATGGCACAACAACACATAGTAAAAAGACAAAAATGAAAAGGAGGTGTCGTATGAATCGTCATTGGCGTCAATTAGTCATTTTGCCTATGCTCATCTTTTTGTTAGTGATGCCTGTACAAGCTTTAGCCGCCAAAAAGCTTATACCAATGGGTGAAGCAATTGGGATCCAGCTCCAATTATCACATGTATTTGTCGCACATGATGTATTATTAGCTTCGAATCAGTGGATGAAGGGAGGAGCAGTCATTGAAAAAATAAATGATATCCCTGTTAAATCTCTTGCTGATGCCAAACAAGCTGTGGCAAAAAAAGGCCAACAAAAATGGACGATCAATAGTGAAGGCCAACAAGTTACATTGGAATTACAAAATCAAGAAGCAGAGCATGTCATTTCCTTTTTAAAAGATGAAACAGATGGAGTAGGAACACTGACTTATATTGATCCAGAGACAAAAAATTACGGAGCACTAGGTCATCAAATTGTCGATTCAACCCTACAAGAAGCCCCTGTTTTTAAAGCTGGCTCCATTTTTTTAGCTTCCATTCAACAAATTCGTAAAAGTACACCGGGCCAACCAGGCTATAAAATATCCTCCATTGAGAAGCATCAAGAACGACTCGGCAGTATAGATAAAAATACTATTTATGGTATTTTTGGCCGTTGGGAAGACGGTTATCAACAAAGATTACCCAAAGCCATTGAAATTATGCATGAAAAAGATATAAAAACTGGGAAAGCCGAAATTTATACGGCTATTGAAGGCAGTAAGGTGGAATCTTTTTCGATTGAAATTACAAAGGTTGAAAATGAACGCCTTGAATTTATAGTATCTGACGAAAAGCTCATTGAAAAAACAGGTGGTATTTTGCAGGGAATGAGTGGCAGTCCTATCATTCAAGACGGTCGTTTTGTCGGTGCTGTGACGCATATGTTTGTTGAAGAGCCGAAAAAAGGGGCGGCACTAACTGTAGCAGAAATGTTAAGAAGATCTTCATGAATTATGTCTGGTAAGAATTCGCTTCATTTTCAGGGGCAACAAAAGCCCAGGGAAAGAAGCGAATTTTACCCTTTTTTCTAGGAATTCAACATGTATTTCTAATAATTCCCTGAAGGAGTCATGATATTTAAAAAAACTGTAGTTTTATCAACTAATTTTATCTAAAATAAGTAATAAGAGCATTCGACTAGTTGCAATTATTTATCGTAACTTGTCGATAAAAAAAGAAAGTATCGGACTACATACTCATTTTTGAAAATGAAAAAGGTTTTTAAAACAAAAATGTCGAAAATTCCACAGTGTGCCAAAAACGGCATTTAGGGGTTAGGTTAACGCTTTGAGGTGTTCAAAGCAAGTCCAGAAGGAGGAATTGAAATGACAAAAGTAAAAGTAGCGATTGCTGATGATAATCGTGAGTTATTAAAAACAATGGAGCAGTATTTTCAAGGACATGCCGAAATAGAAATTATTGCAACAGCTTCAAATGGAAAAGTTTGTCTACAAATGCTTGAGGAATTTACACCAGATATTTTACTTCTAGATATAATAATGCCTCATCTTGACGGTTTAGCTGTATTAGAAGCCATGTATCAAAACGAAAAAATGTCATCTATCCAAGTTATTATGCTAACAGCTTTTGGTCAGGAAGATGTCATGAAACAGGCGGTAGATTTAGGGGCTTCCTATTTCATGCTGAAGCCATTTGAATTCGATCAATTGGTACAAAAGATTCTACATTGTGCTGGACAAAAGGCGACACTACCAAAAAAGACAAGCGTGTTACAACCGACAGTACCTCAAAAATTAAATCAGCATCAATTAGACAGTACGATTACTGCAATCATAAAAGAAATCGGTGTACCTGCACATATTAAAGGTTATTCTTATTTACGTGAAGCCATTCAAATGGTATTTGAAGATATAGAATTATTAGGATCTGTCACGAAAATTTTATACCCAGAAATCGCGAAAAAATTCAATACAACGCCATCCCGTGTGGAACGTGCAATTCGTCATGCCATCGAGGTCGCATGGAATCGTGGCAATTATGAATCGATTTCGTCGATGTTTGGCTATACAGTGCACCACCTAAAATCCAAGCCAACCAATAGCGAGTTCATTGCCATGATCGCAGACAAAATCCGTATTGATATGATGGCTAGCTAAGCGTGCTATATTGGTGTTTTTAGCGTGTAGCTTAGCGGAGAATGTCCGGTAAACCTAATTTATTACGAAAATGATAACGCCTTTTTAGACAGTTTACGTCGACTGTTTGAGGGGCGTATTTTTTATGTCCATTATTAACGAATTTGTCCTTTTTAGAAAGGTTCATGCAATGAAGTTGTGAATCAAAAAAGCATTCTTTCGCAAAAACCTCTTTTTAGAGGATTAATATGGTTAATTTTGATAATATGACATAAATTGATTAATAGTAGTATTAAATATCAAAATTAAGGGGATGAGATACTTGAGTAGGAGTAAGTTATTCGTTATTTTTTTAGTATTTATTTTAGTTGGAGTATTTGCAGCAGGTTTTTATACATTTAATGATGCACTAGTTGAAAAAACAGTGAAAATTGATGAACAAAATATTGTTGAAAAGAACGGAGAATACTACCTGTTAATTGATGAGCGTGAGTTAATATTACCGAAAAAGTATTACGATAAAATCGAATTAGAAAAATACAACGAATACAAAGTTAAATATGTTTACAATCGGTTAAATAATGATGGTGAAGTCGTGATGCTAAAAAGATATGGTGAACAGCCATGGGGTAAATAATGGTGTGAGACTGTAAGCCCTTATCCATTTTTTATAAGCTAAACTTATACGCTGGTGTTCAATTCATCATTACAAAACTCGGTAGCATTGATTAGGGAATTTAATCGATAGTTTTACAGAAAATGCTGTAGAAATATCTTAACTGAATAACGAGAACTGGAACAATCAAAGAAAAGTCGGCATA
>NZ_DAMDAY010000190.1:0-5158 GCF_032093475.1 Lysinibacillus sp.
GTACCTGATGAAATCAAAGCTACTTTTGATAAATTAGGTATTCCAGAAGCAGAGCAAAAATATCTTGCTGGGGTATCTGCTCAATACGAATCTGAGGTAGTTTATCATAACATGAAAAAAGACCTTGAGGATCTTGGAATTGTGTTCAAAGATACAGACTCAGCATTACGTGAAAACGAAGATATTTTCAAACAATATTGGGGTAAAGTTATTCCTTATACTGACAATAAATTCGCTGCATTAAACTCAGCTGTATGGTCAGGTGGATCATTTATCTATGTACCACCAGGTGTTAAAGTCGAAACTCCATTACAAGCTTACTTCCGTATTAACTCTGAAAATATGGGTCAATTCGAACGTACACTTATTATTGTAGATGAAGGCGCTCACGTACACTATGTTGAAGGTTGTACAGCTCCTGTTTACACAACAAACTCTTTACACTCAGCGGTTGTAGAAATCGTTGTACGTAAAGATGCATATTGCCGTTATACAACAATTCAAAACTGGGCGAACAACGTTTACAACCTTGTAACGAAACGTACAGTTGTAGAAGAAAACGGTACAATGGAATGGATTGATGGTAACATCGGTTCTAAATTAACAATGAAATACCCAGCATGTATCCTAAAGGGTGAAGGTGCTCGTGGTATGACATTATCCATTGCATTAGCAGGTAAAGGACAGCACCAACATGCTGGCGCAAAAATGATCCATATGGCACCAAATACATCTTCAACAATCGTTTCTAAATCGATTGCAAAACAAGGTGGTAAAGTAACGTATATGGGACAAGTTCGTTTCGGTCCTAAAGCAAGTGGTGCACGTGCTAACATCGAGTGTGATACACTAATCATGGATAACCAATCTACTTCTGATACAATTCCATACAATGAGATCTTTAATGATAATGTTTCTTTAGAGCATGAAGCAAAAGTTTCAAAAGTATCTGAAGAGCAATTATTCTACTTAATGTCTCGCGGAATTTCTGAAGAAGAAGCGACAGAAATGATCGTAATGGGCTTCATTGAGCCATTTACAAAAGAATTACCAATGGAATACGCAGTAGAGATGAACCGTCTTATCAAGTTCGAGATGGAAGGTTCTATCGGTTAATTTACTAACCAACCCTTGTCACAATTAAATTTGTGGCAAGGGTTTTTTTATAGCTCGCCTTGCAAGTCTACATACTAATAGAGCTACTTAAATGTTGTTAGACAGTTAAAACAAATGGCATGAGGACAATGTAATATATCTCATGCTTTTTCGTTTGTATAAATTCTCGAGAAGAGACAAACCTTTTCATTGTAATGTTCAAAAGAAAGCGATATTTTTACATGATGTTTATTTGTAGTGTCATGCTGTGTGCTATGATTATGTACATAGAGGAGGATGTCACATGATTGTAGTTGGTTTAACTGGATGGGGTGATCACCCTTCACTTTATAGTGGAGTGACTCCCTCAAAGGATAAATTATTCGATTATACAGGTCATTTTTTAACAGTTGAAGTCGATACTTCTTTTTATGCTATACCATCTAAAGAGCATGTTCGTAAATGGTGTGAGGATACACCAGAAAATTTCCGCTTTATCGTAAAGGCCTATCAAGGCATGACCGGACATTTGCGGGGAGATATTCCTTTTGAATCGAAAAATGACATGTTCAACGCTTTTATCGAATGTGCCCATGAATTTAAACGTTATGGAAAGTTAGGAATGGTTTTAGCTCAGTTTCCACCATGGTTTGATTGTCAGGCAAAAAATGTTCAATATTTATTATATATTCGGCAGCAACTTAAGGATTTTGAAGTAGCGATAGAGTTTCGCAATCAAACATGGTATGCAGATCATGTTGTTCAGCAGACAATGAATTTTTTACGTGAACATCAATTTATTCATACGATTTGTGATGAACCACAGGCTGGTGTAGGTTCCGTCCCCTTCTACCCTGAAGTAACTGCCAATAAGGCACTTATTCGTATCCATGGTCGTAATATCCATGGATGGCGAAACACAGGAAACGCAGAAAATTGGCGTAAAGTTCGCTTTTTATATGATTATAATAAAGAAGAATTGCAACAGCTTGGACAAAGTATGCTAAAGCTCGAATCAGAGGTCCATGAACTCTTCGTATTATTTAATAATAATTCAGGTAATCATGCAGCGAAAAACGCAAAGGAGCTACAAAGCATTTTAAATATTAAAGATGTCGGGTTAGCACCTAAACAATTAAACATATTTGAAGGGGAACTATAATGGAGTTTATTTTATTAGTAGTCATTGCTTTATTTGCTGGTCTAATTGGCTCGTTAGTTGGGCTAGGTGGTGGCGTTGTGCTCGTGCCAGCAACGTTATACATTGGTTTAAATCTTGGCATGATTCCAGATATTACACCACAAAAAGTAGTCGGTTTATCTGTAGTTATGATGATTTTCACAGGACTTGCCTCCACGCTAAGCTATATGAAATCCAAAACAGTAGACTATAAAAGCGGGTTTATATTCTTTATTGGAAGCATTCCAGGTACCATTCTAGGTGCTTGGGTGAATAAAGGATTGGATTTACCATCCTTTAATTTGTATTTCGGTATTCTATTGATTATTTTATCAATTATATTGCTTGTCCGTGACAAGCTCAAGCCAGTGAAGTGGTTTGTAAAAAACGGGATGCAACAAGAATTTACAGACTCTGAAGGACAAACCTTTGTCTATGGGTATCCTATTTGGTTTGCGATTACATTAACATTTGGTATTGGCTTTGCCTCAGGGTTGTTTGGCATTGGTGGAGGCTCGATGATTGTACCAGCCATGATTATTTTGTTTTTATTTCCACCACATGTTGCAGTGGCGACATCCATGTTTATGGTATTTTTAACGTCCATTGTTAATTCTGCGAGTCATATTGCTTTGGGACATGTTCCATGGCTTTATACCATTCCTGTTATTCCAGGAGCATATATTGGCGCAAAATTGGGCGCAGCATTAAATAAAAAAATTAAATCAGATACGCTTGTTCTTGCACTAAGGATTATTTTATTATTATTAGGAATTCGATCCATCATTGAAGGCATATTGGCTTAAGTATGGTAGCTAAAGAAATGAGGTGGCTTTAATGCTTGAAAAGATCCATATATTTCACACAAATGATTTGCACAGTCATTTTAAGTATTGGCCACGAATGCAAAGCTTTGTGAAAGAGATGCGCAACAGTTTGGAAAAAATAGGGGAAACAAGCTATTTATTTGATGTTGGCGATCATTTAGACCGCTCCAATATCTATACAGAGGCAACTGTTGGTATAGGTAATGTACAATTACTAAATGATGCAGGGTACGATGTGGTGACTATCGGTAATAATGAAGGTATTACATTATCCCACGAAGAGCTCTTTCATTTGTATGATAATGCAAATTTTGATGTCGTGGTCGCAAATGTCTATTCAACTACGGGGAAAAATCCTGCGTGGATGAAGCCCTATGTTGTGTTAACAACCGAAGCAGGTACAAAGGTGGGTGTAATAGCAGCCACTGCTATGTTTGAAGTGTATTATCAGGAATTAAATTGGCAAATGGACGAGCCACGCAGTACACTACTACAACTAGCTCATCAGCTCCGCAAAGAGGTAGACATTATTGTGTGCTTATCACATTTAGGTATTACAGAGGATGAGCTTTTAGCCGAAGAATGTCCAGAAATTGATGTGATATTCGGCTCCCATACACATCATGTCCTGCCAACCGGCAAACTCATTAATGGTGTATTACTGACAGGAGGAGGGAAATTTGGACAATATACAGGCCATCTTGTCATTGAATACGATAAAAAAATGAGGAAAATTGTTGAAAAAAAGGATACTTTAATTCATAATAAGGATTTGCCAATCGTTCAAAACGAACAGGAAAGGGTCCAGTTTTTCGAGGATGAAGGGAATAGAATACTAAACACTCCAGTCTTTACAACGACGAAATCCTACAACAAAGAATGGTTCCACTATTCACAGCTATCTGATTTATTTGCCCAAGCTATTCTAGAAAAAAGCGGTGCCGATTGTGCATTATTCAATGCAGGGATATTTTTAGATGGTCTGCCTAAAGGAACGGTAACAGCCTTAGATTTGCATCGTATTTTTCCGCATCCTATTAATTTATGTATAATTGAATTATCCGTTGCTGAAATGAAAGAAATTTATATGCAATCTAAAAATGAAGAGTGGCCCTATATTGAATTAAAAGGCTTAGGTTTTAGAGGCGTTATTTTTGGCAAAATGCTAACATATGGCTTTTCAATGAATGAAAATCGGCAATTACTAATTAATGGTAAGTTGGCGGATCAAGATCACATTTATAAACTTGTAACATTAGATTTGTTTACATTTGGTTATTTTTATCCAAGTTTTAAATATGCAAAGAAACAATATATTTTACCTGAATTTTTACGAAACATTATGATAGATTATGGTCAAAGATTCTTTAAGCAATAGAGAGAGCTTAAAGAATGGATTGGGGAAGAAGTCATGCGATTAATTTCAATCGATGTATTAAAAGAAGGAATGGTATTAGGAAGAACCATTTGGAATGAAGCAGGTCATCCGCTTTTAAAGAAAGATGTTGTCATTAATGACCGTATTATTCAAAGACTTCAACAGCTAAATACACACTATTTATATATTGACGATGAAATTTCTAATGGCATAGAAGTAGAAGAGACAGTTCCACCAGCTATGCGAAGTAAAGTCATTACGACTATTAAGGATTCATTCCAATCAATTGATGGTTTAAATCAAGTAAATGCCTCTTATATTTTAGATCAGCAATCTAAAACAATTGTCTCCATTGTAGATGAGCTACTTTCGGCTGTTACAGGCAATGATGAAATTTTAACGATACTAACAGATGCTTATTTATTTGATGAATATCTTTATCAACACTCCTTCCAAGTGACATTGTATTCTATTGCGATTGCCAAAGAACTTGGCTATTCAGCTGAGGATTTACGCTTGATAGGGATTGGTGCATTATTGCACGATGTTGGTAAGCTAATGGTACCGAAAGACATTTTAACAAAGCCAGGTCGCCTCTCAAATGAGGAGTTTGAAGCAATGAAAATGCATGCTCGTTATGGCTTTGATTTATTGCGCAATTTACATTCCATCTCATTG
>NZ_DAMDAY010000191.1:0-5006 GCF_032093475.1 Lysinibacillus sp.
AAAAAAGGATTAAGTGCTACCATTTTAGCTGCTGGAATCATAGGTGTTTCAATGGCGCCAAATGCATATGCTCATGGGTTTGTTGAAAAACCGGCTAGCAGAGCTGCTTTATGTACTCAAAATTATGGGGCACTTAACTTAATGTGTGGAAACGTTATGTACGAGCCACAAAGTCTAGAGGCACCTAAAGGATTTCCACAAAGTGGACCTGCTGATGGTAAAATTGCATCTGCTGGGGGCCTATTTGGTGGTATCCTTGATCAACAAACTGCAGATCGCTGGTTTAAAAATACGATTACAGGAGGATTAAATACTTTTACATGGAAATATACTGCCCCCCATTTAACAAGTAAATGGCATTATTATATTACAAAAAGTGGTTGGAATCCTAATAAACCATTAACTCGTGCTGATCTTGAACTGATTGGTACTGTTGAACATAATGGTTCTGCCGCATCGAATAATTTAACTCATACAATTAACGTCCCAACTGATCGTAGTGGGTACCACATTATTCTAGCTGTTTGGGATGTAGCTGATACTTCAAATGCCTTCTATAGTGCAATTGATGTTAATTTGGTGAATAATGGTGACGTAGATAAAGAAGCTCCAACTCAACCAGATGGATTACTTACAACAAAAGTTACTTCAAACAGTGCTGAACTAAAATGGAATCCCTCTGCAGACAATGTGGGTGTAAAAGAATATCAGGTATTACGAGATGGTAAAGTAGTTGGCGTGGTACCAGGAACAACATTCACAGATAAAAATTTAAAAGCGAGTACAAAATATACATATACAGTAAAAGCAGTAGATGCTGCTGGAAATGTTTCTAATGAAAGCGAATCGACAGTTGTAGAGACAATGCACACTGTTCCAGATACAGAAGCACCAACGCAACCGACTGCACTACACTCAATGGGAGTAACATCTTCAAGTGTAGACTTAATGTGGACTGCATCAGAGGATAATGTAGCAGTTGACCATTATGTTATATATCAAGGGACACAAGTTGAACAAATGAATGTTGTTGGGACATCAAAAACTACATCATTTATGAACAAGAATCTCCAAGCAAATACAACATATATGTATGCCGTAACTTCCGTAGATACTGCAGGAAATGAATCAATTAGAAGTTCAATTTTAACTGTAACAACAAAAGACCTCGGAGCTTCTTATGAAGAATGGAATCCGTTTAAGGCGTATACAAAAGGAGATAAGGTAGAATATCAAGGAAAGAATTATGAAGCTGTTCAAAGCTATCAAGGATACGGAGATCCAAATTGGATCAACGCGTTGTCTTTATGGATAGAAATACAATAAAATGTAAGTGTAGTAAACAAATTATTATTACGGTCTTGCCGAATATCTAAGTCCCAATCTTTATAAACACTAAAAAGAGCTGTACATAAACGTACAGCTCCTTCTATTGTATTCTCTTGTGCTCACGGCAGAAAGTAAAGCGAATTGCGCACAATATTGTCCAGCATTTCACGATCCGCAGTTACAGTGGTCACTGTAATTCCGTGCATAACATTAACCAGGTATTGGGCCAATGCTTTTATATCCCAGGTTCCCTTCAGCTCACCGCTCTGCACCGCACGTTCTAGCAGTTGGTAAAAGGCTTCCTCGTTCTCAGCCATATTAGCTTTGACCAGATTATATACCTTCTGATGGGAAGCTGCCAGCTCTAACGAGGCATTCACCATAAAACAGCTACGGCGGCCCGTATATTCGATAACCTCATGAAAATATCGCAACAGTAGTTCCTTCGCCGAACCTTGTTCATACAAGATAGACCCCAGTTGTTGTTTGGATTGAAGGTCGTAACGCTCCAAAGCTTGAAGGTACAAATCCTCTTTACTTCCAAAAGTCTCATAAATACTGCTTCGACTAAGTCCAAGCTGCTCCACCAAATCCTGCATAGAACAACCCTCATACCCTTTATGCCAAAACACATCGATGGCCAAATCCAATACTTTAGGAATTTCAAAACTTTTTCTTCTGCTCATAACCCACCTCTTCACAAAACAACCTTAAGCGGCAAAAAAGGTGCGTGAAACTCAAGTGTCACTTAAGCTTGCACAAACTTTAGAATCTCAGCGTTAAACTTTTCCTTCTCTTCAAACACGAGTCCATGGCCGCTTTCTTCAAATACGATAATTTCTGCATTTGGAAACCCTTTAATCTGAGGTTCAAAAGGCATTGTATCATTTTTGCCTTGGAAAATACAAACAGGCACATGAATTTGGTTCAATTCTTCTCGTGAATCTTCATAAGCAAGGCACTTTAGTGACATTGCAAAAGCTACGGGATCTGTATCCAAAGACATGCGATTGTACCAGTCAATAAAAGCTTGGCTTGGCTTTTGATGGAACAAAGTGCTATTGAAATCTTCAATCAGCTGTGGACGGTCTTGCTGTGCAGCTTCTATAAGAGACTCCATAACCTCAACTGGCAAGCCATATGGATAATCCGATCTTTGCGTGAAGAGAGGTGTAGCTGCAGAAGCAAGCACCATTTTTGAAACGCCATAACCTTGATGTCTTGCCATATATCTTACTGCAATGGCTCCTCCCATCGAGAAGCCCACAAGGGTAGCATTTTTAATCTCTAGATGCTCAAAAACCCTGCGAATGTCATCCGCAAACTGATTGTACGAATAGCCATTGAGCGGACGGTCAGATTTGCCGAAACCTCTTAAATCAATACCAATGTAGCGAATCCCTTTGAAAGGTAGAACGTTTCTTTGGTATTCATACATTGCTTGCCCGACAGGAAGACCATGTATGAATACTACCGGCTTCCCTTCACCGACATCTTCTACATATAAGTTTACGTTGCCTCCCACAGATACAAAATGGCCTGAAGCTGTTGTTAATCTTTGAGTCATATTAATAACCCTCCATATTATCATTTATTGTTATTCCAAGTCATTATGGAACAATCATTCCGAAAAGAGTTTAAAAAAAGAGTCACTTCGACTCAATTGCTTCCTACCTTTGATGAAAGTAGTCTGTCCTTTTTTGGAATGAACGTTCCATAACGAAAGTGATTATACTCTTTTTTACTCCTAGTAGTCAAACACAATTAAATACTTTTATTTACATGAAAATAAAAATGAACAGCAATTGGGGAATGAAGTACTCGATTATTACTACCTTTTATGGTATAATAAGTCAATTCTCCTTCTAAAATTAGGATGATCTTCTCCATATGGATGGAAATGAGCTTCAATTCCATTATCATCTTTATCTATCTGAAAATATAGAACTCGATGATTCTTACAAGAACTTTCCCAAATTTTTTTGAATTTAATATCAGATTTTATTAAAGCTTTTAAATCCATACCATATCACCTCGTTAATCTTATAAATTAATTATCCTAATTATCACCATAAATATCCAGTTATTTTAGAAAAAGGGTTGTTCAATAAAATTGTCCTTAATTGAAAAAAGACCCATTCCTTATTAAAGAAATGCGACCGATGTTGAAAGAACGTTTTTCATCTAAAGTCCCTGGCCTAAAATAGTTTAAACACATAGTTATTTTTACTAAAACACCATTATAGAAACGAATGCATCTGTTCGATATCTGATACAATGCTATTAAATGTAATTTTAAACAAAAACAACAGTACCTTTGGTTACCCAATTTTGGATATACTTTCAGGTACTGTTGTTGTTGGTTAATTAATAAATATCTTTTCTAAACTCTTTTTCTATTCAGAAGACCAAAAAGTGCAAATCCAACCAAGAGAATACCGATAAGGTTCATAAAACCTGTCTGCTTTTCACCTGTTTGAGGCAATATTTGCTGTTTCTCTTTTTTCGTATAGTCTTCTGGGGTAATATTACTTTCATTGGTATTACTATCAATACTATTAGCATCTTTACTAGTATTACTGTCTGTATTAGAACTGCCATTCATACCAATATTGCCGTCTGTATTGGTATTACTATCCGTACCAGTATTATCCTCTGTATTAGTATTACCATCCGTATCAGTATTACCGTCTGTATTAGTATTACCATCCGTACCAGTATTACCGTCTGTATCAGTATTACCACCCGTATCAGTATTACCATCCGTACCAGTATTACCGTCTGTATTAGTATTGCCATCCGGAACTACCTGAACCACTTCTGTTTTAGCTGGAGGTGTTGTAATTTCATTATTTTTTGAGTCATATGCAATTGCTATGTTCTCTATTGTTGCATTTAAAGCACTTGGTAACACTTTTACTCTGAACTTAATAGTAGCTGTTTCCCCCGCTTTTAATACGACAGGTTGAATAATTAACTCACCATTTTTCCAAACATCAGTATCCATTAATTCTTTGCCATTTAAAATAGTAGACCCTGGAACTAGCTCAACATGAGCAGGTAGTTTATCTTTGATTGTACCATTCCAAGATTCAATTTTTTCTTCGTTTTTAGCTTCAATTGTATAGGTTATAAGACTACCTATATTTGCTTTTGCTTTATCTACTTCTTTAGTTAACTTTATATCAACCGGTAAAACTTGGATATCCGTACTTGGCTTATCCGGATCATCAATATTGTCTCCACCAACAGCAGCAATATTTTTGATTTCCTCGCCGGATTGTCCCGACAAGATTTTAGCTTCAAATGAGACTGTATACCATTCCGTATCTTTCACATCACCAAATTCCGCGATTACAGCGCCATTACTGAATGAACCTTTACCATTATGACTAACTTTAATACTATCTTCTACATATTGTATGCCTGTAGGAAGCTTGTCTGTAATCGTAAAGTTTTTAATGATACTTTCAGATACTTTATTACGTGATTTAATTGTATAAACTATCGTGTCTCCAACTTCAAAATTGTTCTTTCCTGTTTGTGCATTTACAGCAGTTTTACTAGATTCCAAAATTGGATTACGTGGATAGACATTGACTACCTCTTCTGGTTTATCTGGAGTTGGAATATTATCGCCTGTAACTGTCGCTACATTTTTAATATCCAATCCTGCT
>NZ_DAMDAY010000192.1:0-4848 GCF_032093475.1 Lysinibacillus sp.
CGTGGATTTTAAAGGAGGAGTTGCAGCATGCTAAGTCGAGTAGCCGACGCGTTGTACTGGATGGCTCGGTATAGTGAACGCTCACAAACAAATGCACATATATTACAGATACAGCTGTTGAATATGTTGGAGCAATCTGGGCAAGAACATGACTATATTGATCATTGGGAGGCAGTGTTAAATATTTGCGCCTCCAAGGAGGAATATTTAGACAATTACAATACAGTACGAGTTAACCCATTGATTGACTATCTTCTATTTTCTGAAAAAAATAGTAATGCCCTCCACGCCACATTACGTGCGATTCGAGAAAATGCACGGGTAACGCGTGATAGTCTACCAACTGAACTATGGGAAATTCAAAATGACTTTTATTTAACAAAGCGACAGGCCATACTGACAAGAGAACGGCCAATCCCACTCATTGAGCTTCAGGCATTTTTACAGGAAGTGCGGAAAACGTTATGGATGGAAACGGGATTGATAGAGAGTACAATGGATCGTGCGCTCCCCTATTATTTCATGCAGGTCGGGAAATGGCTTGAGCGCGCAGAAAAAACAATTCGCATGACAGTCATTATTGTAGAACAGCAAAAGCAAGCGGGATTATCGTTAGAAGAACGTGATGGTGCATTTTTATTAGAGCTTGCGGCAGCAAGGGAGTCTTTTATGCGCAAGCATCGCCAAACAAATTTACAGACGGTCATTCGCTATTTAGTACAAGATGAGCATTGCCCAAGTTCTGTCATGTACTGTTTAAAGAAAATAGAAGATGCGATAATGGCTATTGAACATGATGCACTATCCTCAAGATTTTTAACACTTCAATGGAATATTAGAAGCCTTATCTTAGCTATCGATCACATTGATTTTTGGCAAATGACTATTGAAGAAACCATTACTATAATGGAGGAAAGATTGTCTCAATGTATTGCTTTTAGTGATACTTTTTCGACAATTTATCATTTATATGAACCCAGCGTACAACCTTGAAAGGAATCCACCACAGCTCCCTTTCAACAGGCAAGTCAGTAAGCAGAAGGAAGCGGACACGATGAAATTTGAAATTCAGCATATAAACGTTTTTCAATATGAATCTGAAGTCGACCAAAGTTTAAATACGATCCGTTTAAAGCCACGTAGTGATGAGCGTCAGCGATTATTATCCTATCGAATTGCCATAACGCCATCCTCTCTTACCCGTGAGCATACAGATATATGGGGTAATACAGTTGGGTCTTTTTATATACCAGAGCAGCATCAAACATTAGAAATTCATACATCCTCGATTGTCAGTATTCAGCGTGCACCCTTTATTCATCGTATTCAGTATTCGCCTGAAATGCAGACAATCTTTCATTCACAGCTATTTTACGAGCATTATTTACCGTATTTAAAAGGAACTCATTTTACATTTATGACGGATCAGCAATTAGAGGAAGTCTATCATGCAATCGGTCATGCTGAAAATCCTGTGCTCTTTTCACTTAATTTAATGCAATATTTATATGCAAGCTTTGAATATGACCCAACAGCAACAGATGTAACAACAACAGCAAGTGAGGCTTTTGCATTAAAACGAGGTGTTTGTCAGGATTTCACCCATGTAATGCTTGCTGTTTTGCGTGCAAAAGGAATCCCTGCTCGTTATGTCAGTGGCTACTTATATGTAGATGAAAATTCGGCCCTTATTGGCGATATTGCGACACATGCATGGGTAGAGGTCATGATACCAGGTATAGGCTGGATTGGCCTTGATCCAACAAATAATGTGGAAGTTTTAGAAAACCATATTATTTTATGTATTGGTCGCGACTATAGTGATATAAGCCCCGTAGAAGGAGTTTATACTGGAGGAAAGCATGATTTAACGGTAAAAGTCAGTGTGAAAGCATTAAATCATTTATAAAGAACAAGAAAGAGTCAGTGGAGCATAAAAAACTCCACTGATTTTGCGTTTAAGGCATATAATGCGGTCTCACAGATTTTATTCGAAGCGCTGCTGTCTTTCTGTCAGCACCCATTTCCGTACATAGCCCATTTCTTGTTGAATATGTTCCAGTGTTTTATCTTGTTGAAATGACCGTTGCATAACGGTATAACGCAAATCTGTTGCTCTTACATTTTTACCTATATCTTGAGACATCGTTTGGAAAATACGCTCCACTGTCTTCGTTGAAATTGGCTTTGCCACACTCGCCTCACTTACCCAAATCCATTCCCCAACCTCTTGTCCATGTAGGTGTGCTGTCTCTTTTTTATATTGTGCTAGCATGTCCATAAGTACGGCTGAGCATTTTATTTCTCGACGCCCATTCCGATTGGCAATAAAAATAGTCGCATGTTCTTCGATGATGTGCGACCATTTCATGCGCACAAGCTCTGCTGGCTTACAACCTGTTTCCATCAACATTTGAACAATGGCACCATTACGTCTCGCCAGCCAGGCATGCTCCTCTGTTTTGGCATATTGAAAATAAGTTGGCCAAACATTGGCAATGAGCATGATCTGTTTATTTGTCAGTACTTGTAATGCCTCTTTTTGTCTTTTTTTGGGCTGTAATATAACTTGATAATCAAAAGGCTTTACCCATTCACGTAGAAAAATAAAGTCAACAAAGCCTCGTAAAGTCGCTATTTTATGATTAAATGTATTGATATTGCTGTAGGTTTCCTTTAGATAGTCACTATAAAGCTTAAGTAAATTCTTTAATTGATGATCCACATACAAGTATTTCTGTTCATGGGCAAACGTTAAAAATTGCTGTCCATCCATGTTGTACTGCTTTTTTGTTGCAGCACTTTTTTTTAGTGATTGCAGCAGTAAAAAGTAACTATCCCATGCTTCCTTGAGTGTCACCATATGGCCCCTCCTTGTTTACTGTGCGTAGTATGTTTATATTTTACTATATTTTGGGTGCGTCAGTTCATAATTAAATACAATTAATTTAGTGTCGGATAATCTGTATTATCATTACACACACCCGCTTCTTGCAGCAAGTGCTCCTTACATAAACAAGAAACATATGTTCTTACATTTAATTTCTCACATCTTTTACTTTCTTACAATAGTAAATTTCTTCCCCCTGTTCTATTACAAATGCTATCTTTTCCTTCTATTTTCGTGTAACAACGCAACCTTATATGAAAATTCGTATAATTCCGTGATTATTTTTCATTGTGTTATATAATAAAGACAGAAACTAACATGTAGGGGGCTTTCTACTATGCAAGTAAAGACGACTCGATTGGAAGCAGAAGATGCAAAAATTATTTATCAAGAAACAGCTGGTCTAGCCATTATTACGATTCACCGACCACAAGCCAAAAATGCGTTAACCGCAAACATGTGGGATCAATTAGCGAAAATAGCTCTACAAGTATTAGACAATCCTAAAAATAAAGTCCTTATTTTACGAGGCTCTGGCCAAAACTTTACCGCAGGCTCTGATATTAAAGAATTTAATGCCATCTCCCTCGACAAAGCCGAAGAAGCGTTTGTACATATGGAAAAAACCATTTCCACCATTGAGCGCTTACCCATTCCTACGATTGGCGTCATTAATGGGCCTGCGATGGGCGCTGGCTTAGAATTAGCCTTAGCCTGTGATATCCGTATTGGCTCCGACAAAGCGAAACTTGGTATCCCTGTCGGAAAATTAGGCATTACTTTAAATAATAAATTTGCGCAGCGTTTAGTACAGCTAGTAGGTCCTGCCACAACAAAGGATTTGGTCTTTACCGGTCGAATGTTTAAAGCCGAAGAAGCCTTCAAGCTAGGAATGCTCAACTATTTGGTAGCTGAAAAAGACTTAAATAAATATATGATCCGTATGGGCAAGCTCGTTGCAGGGATGTCGCCGGAATCCTTATTAGCTGTTAAACAATCCGTGCAAGAATGTCTTGATAGTGTGCCAACATTATGGCAGGGCTCTACACCATTTGTGGGCAGCGATTTTGCAGAGGGTTGCCGTGCCTTTGTTGAAAAACGCCAGCCGCACTTCACTCGACAGCCGAAATAAAAAACAGGTACTCTTTTCGCCCTGGTGCGATGGGGAGTACCTGTTTTTTATGATTTTTTCTTTTGTAAAGCCACTTTGACCTGAACATGGATCGCATCTAATTCATAGCCAAAATGCAGATAAAACGACTCCTGCACCGCTCGTTGAAGTTCCAATACATGCGCTGCTAATGGGTAATCGATCGGCAGCTTCACCTGAATAGTGAGGATCGCTTCAGCCTGATCACCTAGCACAAATTGAGCGTGCTCTACCTTTTGGACAATGGCTTGTTGATTACAGCAATAAGTCAGTAAATCAACATAGACATGCTTGCTAATCTCGATATACTCTCGCTGAAAATCAGGTCGCACAATGGTCGTTTCCCCGATTTTTTCACGTTTTGATGAAAAAATTTCCATCCCCTTTTGCACTAACCGTTTAAAGAAATTTTGCTCCACTTGTCGGTATGGAATGGGCATAACATGCTTACCTTGTGTTTGTCGGATAAAACGAGCTTTTTGAATTTCCTTCAAGGAACGAACATCTTCCACCTGATAATAGTGCTCAATAGGTCCAAGCTCCAGCTGCTTCGCAATGCTCTTCGTCATTTTAGTAGAGGTCCCAATCAGCAAAATAGCCTCCACCTTATAGCTAGCTAACGCTTTTTTAACTGCCTCTCGATGTTCTTGCTCGGTAAAAATAGCACGCCGAACAGCGGTAATCGTATTTTTTTCAAATTTCGCTGAAACGCCAGCGACTTTTACACCATTAATAATAAGTAATCCATCATCAATGATGGCCTCTACACCTAATTTATGGGCAAAGGCAAGTGCACTAGTACTTTTGC
>NZ_DAMDAY010000193.1:0-4642 GCF_032093475.1 Lysinibacillus sp.
TGCAGTCAAGCACACAAAATGACATTTGCTTTAATTTAGATCATTAAAAAGTAAGGATAAATAATGAGATAATTATTGTTAAATGGGGGTTTATAAAGGTGAAATAAAAACAGCCTCGGAAGGCTGTTTTTGAGGGCTAGAAAGATTGCTTATCAGATGTTTTATATTGATTTATATAAATAAAATTAATAATCTTATAAACTTTTCTAGTTATTTATGCTGCCTTTTGATCAGATTGTTTGATAAAACCTAATAGCATCATAAGCTTTTTTCCAAAATTAGAGTTTTCAAATTCTTGATTAGGATAAGCCATTCTAAAAATACTTTCTAATCGCTCTCCTTCAACAAATTTAGAATCACTTACATTTCCAAAATGTTTTTGGAGGCTTTTTCCTAATATTGAAATAACATCATGTCCATTAGCAATTTTTGTATGAACGTCCCATTCCTCTCCAATATCATCAGCCATAAGTTGTAATACTTGATCTACGTGACAACAGCTATCTATAGAAATTCTTTCTATTAATTTGTCATGCTTTAAACATAGCGGATTTAATTCAATAACTTTCTTAAAGTTAAAAGGTTTAGAAAATTTAAGATTAATATCTGTGGTCAAAGCATTAAGAAATCTAAGCTTAGAAAGTGGATATGCTAAATCATAAATCACTTGTCTAACTTGTTGTAGATCAAATTGACCATTAATTCTTGGTATTTTTTCTTTGGAGCCTAGTTCCAAAAGAACTTTATTTAAAGCTTCATCACTTTCGAACATTACAATTTCAAGATCTCTATGATCTACAGTTACAATATCTTTAGGAAGAACAGTTTTGATAGCTTCGTGATAATCTCGGTCAATTACCCCAATAACAGTTTTGCCCTTTTTTTCTATATCTGAAAGAAGGTGCCATTCAGTTAATAAATCTACAACTCCTTTCCAACCGTTTCTTTCCTCATAAGTAATAGGATTCTGGGAGTTAAATCTTTGTTCAAAAAATCGGATATCTGAATCACCTTCTACAATTAACCAAGGTTTAACCTCTTTTGTCATTTGTACTATTTCTGTGATTAATTCTTGAGTAGTTGAAAAAATAGCGCTCATTTCTTACAAAATCCCACCATCTAAAGCAATACAAAGATTCCGTTTTGAACCAATAATTTGTGGTGAATGAGTAGCTATTAAAAATTTATGGCCTCTTAATTTCTCAACTCGAGCGATATCATCTAAAAAGCTACGTTGCCAATCAACATGAAGTGATATTTCAGGTTCATCAATTAAGTAGTATGTACCAGATTCAGCTAAAAATATAAGTTCATAAAATAAGACAATTTGATGCTGTTCACCCGATGAAAGTTCAGAAAGTTTTAATTCTTTTTTTTCACCATATTTAGACGTAAAATAAAAACCTTTTTCATATTGAACATGGAAGTCTTTATTATTTAATTTATTTCCAACAATATCTTGAAATGTCTCAATTTTATTTAATAAATCATCATATACTGCCAATTTTTCATTTAAATCTTGCAAATATAATGATAGAACTGTTTTTACGTTTTCATTATTTAAACCATCATCAGGTAGCGAAATGTTTTTTTCCCTAAATAACAAGCCCGCATTCAAAATTTTTGTTATTTTATCTTGAGTTTCTTTATATTTTTCACGAATATTAGTTTCAGACTCTACATATGAAGGTAATGGTAACGTATTAATATTTTGTATAAGTCGCTCAGGAAATGATTTATCATGAGAAGCTGTCTTCTCATTAGATTCAGCTAAAGATGTGGCAATTTTTTGAGATAAATCCTTAGCATATCTTTCAATCATATATCTACTAAAATTTTTATTTTTTGATTCATCTTCAGAAGGCAGATAGATTAACCTCTGCGTTTTTACCATAAAAAAATTAAATAAATCTGCATATTCATCTAAACTCTTAGAATTCTTAAGGTATGTATGAACAAGCATGCTATGAGAACCAAATCGATCAATATCTAAATAATATTCACGGTCATCTATAAATCTTGCTCTATGGAGATTTCTTTCCTGAATATAATGTCTTCTCCTTATATCATCATAACCTACCATATCTTTTTCTGAATAAAGAAGTGGGAATGCTAGTAAAAATTCTTCTTTTTTATCGTCTATCGATATGTAAATCGTAAAAAAATCTACTTTATTATCAAATAAATTTTACTCCATCTCATTATTAAAATATTTTTTTGATCCTTTTGATTTATTATTTTTAATTTCAAAATTTTTTTCGTCTTTAATAAAATATTTTCTCTTTATAATTTTTATTTTCCTATCTTTTTTATTTGAATCTGAATGAATTAATACAAACTCATTAAAGTCAAATTTTGAAAAATTATTATAATCTTTATTATAAAAAGACATTACCATATCCAAAAGTGTTGTTTTACCACAACCATTTGGTCCATGAATAATTGTTATCCCTTCTTCTCTTAAATATATTTCGTGCTTAAGAAAACCATTCAACCCCTCAACACATATATATTTTAAAAAAATTTCTGAATCTGTAGTTAAATTCTTTTCAGACATTCTATTCTCAATGAACTCAATTTTTATGTTCCTAAATTATATATAAGTCGTACATAAAAACAACTAATTAAATTCTTAGTTATATATTAAAAAATCTAATTATTTTATTTACTTCCACTTAGTATAGGATGATATAGTCACACGTTGGTGGACCGTGATTGTAGGTAATTATACTTTTCTCTATAAATTGAGAGTATCATTTCATATACTAGGAGATTCCACCAAATTTCTCTCACTTATCATAATAACATGCTATATATTTTAGAATATAATTATTTATAATCAAATAGTTACTTATGTATAGATTAATTCAATTACACCATTCTAAATAAACAAAGCTAAGCCCAATAACCGTGACTTAGTTACAAAAAAAGCCTCTGTTTCTACAGAGGTTTTTTTCAATTCAACAACTTATTATTTATGAAACCATGGTTTCTTTGGTGCAGTCCCAGTATACGCAGGACTAACTTTAATCGGCCCCTGACCTTTTTCGCATTGTTGAACACCCCACTCACTCGGGCGAAAACGTGCATTCGCTCCATCAGGCTCAGGTTTACCAAATTTTTTTTGAATATCATAATCAATGAGTGGTATTTCAAGTAGCACGATGTCTCCACGAGAACAAGCGATGGTAGGACGTTTCGTATCGTAAACCCATTTACCATAGCCATTTTCTTCCTTAGGATCAAAGCGCATAACTGGACCTACATGCTGATCCCATGCCAATTCCATTCGAGGAGGCTCCATCGCAGTAACCCACATTCCTGCAACCCGTATAGGATGAGGGAAACGTACCGCCTGTAATCCCCGTAAACTAAAAGGTACTTGTGGCTCACCGTTGTCAAAAGCATCGTAACGACTAATTAAACTCCCTTTAGGAATCAACAGTTCGCCATATTGTGCATCTTGAGATAAAACGAAATGGCTGCGACGTTCTTTGTAATGCTGCTTAAGAGCAATCTCATACTTTACCGATTCAGTCATATAAAATAAATAACCTGCCCACAGGTCACATATTAATGCTACTAGCGTAATGAATAATGTTTTTTGAGAGAAAAACCTCACAGGCTTTTGAGCCTTATTTCGCCAAAAGAATAGTGCTTTCACTAATAAACCTAGCGTTAGTACAACACCAATCAATAGAGCAATAAACAACAGAAAAATTGCAAAAACCGAGAATGTCTGTACAGGTATCATAATTGTTAAATCTTTAATTTCATTTTTTCAAAGGTGGGTCACCAAAAAAATTCTATGTACATTTATTAAAAAACAAGCATTATGACTCACAGGCACTATTTTATAGTTTTAGCATTCACATACTAAATTAAGCATAGCTAAATCATTGTCACCCGTGGCTTTCATTACTTCACTCTTTTTATCGCTCTTGTACTTAAGTTCACCATTATTTTTATCACCAATCATAAAGTCTAAAATCTGTATGGTCTTATGTGAACAGTCAAAAGCCATATGAAATTGTGCGATATTATCTTTATCAAAATCACCTGTATAAAACTTTGTTTCGGGTACGCCAACTAGTTTTCTGGTAGCAGTAATTTTAAATTTACTTTTACTTGGTAAATAAAATTCGATTGAATCTAGTTCAAAAGTATAAGCGATATCTTCTTGTTGATAATAAACTTCTTCTGCTTGAATACTATTTGAAAAAGCTGCACAGGTAGCGAAAATTAGGCTAAAAATTGTTTTTTTCATTTACTAAAACTCATACATAATTTTTTGTTGCCTGATTTTATATAAATGAAAGGTCTATGAATATAAAAAACATTTGCTATTAAATGATATATACAATTAATATATACCTTACATAAATGTATCCCCCTTCTCAAAGAGGTTCATATGTTGGAGATAGTAATCATCTGATAATCACTCTCAATTTCTATTATTGAGTTGATTATCAATGTCGCAATTTTTCTGTGGTCATATTTCTGATCACCTCTATTTGCACGTTTGATTATTATCAAGGCTCCAACATGAATCTTTCAAAGTTCGAACAACGAACTCTCCATGTCCTTGCTAAAGGCGGACATATTAAATACCAACGTGACGCATCAGGCGCAGTCTATTTCG
>NZ_DAMDAY010000194.1:0-4579 GCF_032093475.1 Lysinibacillus sp.
AACTGAAGAAGGTGAATAAACGATCTAAAAAACTTCTATCTGTTCGAGCAGGTTCAACAGATAGAAGCTTTTGGTTACACATTGCGTTTATAGTTTTTTGTACCATCAAAGGAGTAAAGCATTGGTTTATTATCCACATACGTCTCTAAATGAACCGGACGTCCCCACAGCTGATAAATATATGGCAATACATTTTCTAAATAATGAGGGTCTAGCTCCATTCCTTCGTAGCCATGCACTAAATAAAGCTCACCATTACGTAAATAATCACCATTTTTCACCACAATATAAGGAAAGCCACCATTGACACGCATCGATACAAGCTGATCTCGAACCATCTCATGATCCTTATCAGTAATACGATACTCATTACCTTTCTTTTGGAACAAATATAAATCTTCACGCTTCGCTAAATCCTTAGTTAAGTAGTTTCGGATAAAGGAAATATCGGATTCTACCTCTCTTACCTCAAAAATCTTTTCACGCCCCGAATTTGGCAGTACACCTAACTTCTTCATTTCCTCTGTAGGGTTATTATAGCGATTTTCAATATCTTCAAATATTTTAATCCCGAGGTAATATGGATTTATCGATGTTTTGGAGGGTTGCACGACCCCTGCATTTAATTTTGCATATTCGATGGTCTCAGCGGTTGTTAGCTTTAACTCCCGCATAATTCGTTGGTGCCAGAAGGATGCCCATCCCTCATTCATGATTTTCGTTTCTAATTGAGGCCAAAAATAAAGCATTTCCTCCCGCATCATCGTTAATATATCACGTTGCCATTCTTCCAACTCACGACTATGCTCCTCTAAAAACAACAGCAGGTCCTTTTCTGGCTGCGGCGGAAATTGCTTTAATCTGCGGCGGATAGGTTTATAAACTTTTTCCTTTTCTTCTATGCTCCACAAATCATCATATGGTGATTTTGTTGGTGGTTTTTCCTCATCAAGCTCATCGTCCTCACTCCAGGATAACTTCGGTCGTAAAATAGATGGATCAATATGTTCTTGAATCGCTAAAACTGCATCTAAAAACTGTTCAACCTCATCTTTGCCATATTCTCGTTCATAGCCAGCTATACGCTCAGCCGTTGCGGTCATGCTCTCTACCATATCTCTTCTTGTATTGGAAAAACGGACATTATTTTTAAAGAAATCACAGTGCGCTAAAACGTGGGCGATAATTAATTTATTTTGGGTCAATGTATTTGTATCAAGTAAAAAAGCATAGCATGGATTAGAATTAATGACGAGCTCATAGATTTGGCTAAGTCCTAAATCATATTGAAGCTTCATTTTATGAAACTGTTTTCCAAAGCTCCAATGAGAAAAGCGGGTAGGCATACCGTAGGCACCAAATGTATAAATGATATCCGCTGGACAAATTTCATAACGCATTGGATAGAAATCTAAGCCAAAGCTAGTGGCAATTTCGGTAATTTCATCTATTGCTCGATGAAGCTCTTTCGTGTCCATTTTACGTCCCCTCCTTTGAACGTGATGCTAATCAAACAATCATACTATTCTTCATTTTTCTTAAAAAAGCTCTTTAAGGCATCATATACATCGCCTTTTTTTCTCAAAATATGATATCTAAATTTGGGATCATCAATTTTCTTATACGTATACATAAGTGTTGAGAAACGATTATGCTGATTGACTTCACCATAGCCAAACATGCTGGATACATCCATTAATTCTCCTACTAGTTTCAAACATTTTTCATTATCCATCGAAATATTTTCACCATCTGAAAAATGGACAGGATAAATATTGTAGCGAGATGGATGATATTTATCCTGTATCAATTCCAATGCCTTTTTATAAGCTGAAGAACAAATAGTTCCCCCACTCTCTCCCTTCGTGAAAAACTCCTCTTCTGTGACAACCTTCGCCTCCGTATGATGGGCAATAAATTCAATCTCCACCGTTTCATATTTTGACCGTAAGAACTTAGTCATCCAAAAGAAGAAACTACGTGCACAATATTTTTCAAAGGATCCCATCGAGCCACTTGTATCCATCATGGCAAGCACTACTGCTTTGGATTCTGGTTTTTCAACCTCATCCCACGTTTTGAAACGTAAATCATCATTATGGATAGGTGTTATTTCCGCTTTTCCATACATCGCATTTCGCTTTAACGCATTTAAAATGGTACGTTTTTTATCAACGTTACCCATTAACCCCTTTTTGCGAATATCATTAAACTCAATTTTTTCGGTTTTAATATCTGCCTTTTCTTTTTGCTGTAGATTGGGTAACTCAAGTTCATGAAATAAGATGTTTTGAATTTCCTCAATACTTACTTCCGCTTCATAATAATCTTGGCCAGGCTTGTCACCCGCTTCTTTTCCTTTACCTTGCGCCTGATTTGCTTTACTGCCATCCCGCGCCACTACATCTCCAACATTACTATCGCCTTGTCCTTGCCCTACATGCTTAGAGTTATCATAGTTATAACGAATTTTATATTCATCAAGTGAACGAATCGGTATTTTAATAACCTCGCGACCATTGGACATCACAATACTTTCTTCACTAACTAAATCTGGTAAATTATTTTTAATCGCATCTTTCACTTTTTCCATATGACGTTGCTGGTCTTGGTGCCCTTTACGATGGAGGGACCAATTTTCCTGAGAGATAACAAAGCGTTTATTTTCGTGTTCAGTCATTTTTATCCTCACCCATCTATCAAATTCGCTTTTTCTATACTATGCTTGTGAGCCAAATTCTTGAACTTTTTTCGTAAAATCAATTGTGCATCTAATGAAAACCTTATTTTGATAATAAAAGGAGTGCCCTAAAAATGGGACACTCCTATCTGACTTGTAAACGTAAAAGTCAATTAACGATTGAGTAGACTACCTACATATTGTAGCAGCTCGTTTGCCGATGTGGTGTTATAGCCATGCTCATCTACGAGCCTTGCTACGACTTCATTTATTTTCTTCAGTTGCGATTCATCTGGCATTTTAGAGGAAGTTGTAATTTTCACAACATCCTTCAAATCTGCAAACAATTTCTTTTGTATCGCTTCTCGTAATCTTTCATGAGAATTATAGTCAAAACGTTTGCCTTTTCGTGCATAGGCTGAAATTCGAATGAGAATCTCCTCACGGAATGCCTTTTTAGCATTTTCTGATATTCCAATTTGCTCCTCAATCGAGCGCATTAATTTTTCATCAGGGTTCATTTCCTCACCAGTCAGTGGATCATAAAGCTTATTTTTATTACAAAATGCCTCTACATTGTCTAGATAGTTGTTCATTAATGTTTTCGCAGATTCTTCATATGAGTATACAAAAGCCTTTTGTACTTCATTTTTAGCAATTTCATCGTACTCTCTACGAGCAACCGCAATATAATTCATGTACTTTTCGCGATCCTCTTGAGAAATAGATGCATGCTGATCCAATCCATCCTTTAGAGCTCGTAAGACATCTAAAGCATTTATAGATGGTACTTCTTTGCGAATAATAGCAGAAGAAATACGGTTAATAATATAGCGTGGATCAATACCGTTCATTCCTTCGTTCGGAAACTCTTTTTTCAGCTCCTCTAAGTCAACGGAATTAAATCCCTCCACATTTTCTCCGTCGTACAAGCGCATTTTCTTAATTAGATCCACACCTTGTTTTTTCGGTACTTCTAATCTAGTCAGAACCGAAAAGATTGCTGCAGCCTTTAAAGCATGCGGTGCAATATGGACGTGGGACATATCACTCTCTTTTATCATCTTTTCATAAATATGCTCTTCCTGACTTACTTTAAGGTTATATGGAATTGGCATAACGATAATTCGAGAATGTAATGCCTCGTTCTTTTTATTAGAAATAAAGGATCGATATTCTGTTTCATTCGTATGAGCAACGATTAACTCATCTGCACTAATTAAAGCAAATCTACCCGCTTTAAAATTCCCTTCCTGTGTTAGGGATAATAAATTCCATAAGAATTTTTCATCAAGCTTCAGCATTTCTTGGAATTCCATCATTCCTCTATTGGCCTTGTTCAGCTCACCATCGAAACGATAAGCACGAGGATCAGACTCTGAGCCAAATTCGCCAATTGTAGAAAAATCAATACTTCCTGTTAAATCAGCAATATCTTGTGATTTAGGGTCTGATGGTGTAAATGTTCCTATACCAACACGTTTGTCTTCTGAAAAAGTAATACGTTCAATCATTACGTTTTCAATACGCCCTTCGTATTCCTTTTCAAGACGCATCGTATTTAAAGGCGATAAACTTCCTTCAATTCTTATGCCATACTCTTCAAAAAAGTCATTACGTAAATGATGTGGAATCAAATGCAGTGGATCTTCATGCATCGGACATCCCTTAATTGCGTAAACCGCACCCTCATCTGTGCGTGAGTATTGCTCTAATCCGCGTTTCAATAAAGTAACTATTGTGGATTTACCACCACTTACAGGTCCCATTAATAATAAAATACGTTTTCTAACATCTAACCTGCGTGCTGCTGGATGGAAATATTCCTCCACCAGTCTTTCAATTGCTGTTTCAAGCCCAAAAATTTCTTGTCCGAAAAATTTGTACATTTTTTGCCCA
>NZ_DAMDAY010000195.1:0-4562 GCF_032093475.1 Lysinibacillus sp.
TTATTATAGAGCTTCCGTGCCTTGGTAAAGAATTTACCCCACTTCTTCTTTTTCTCTTGCGTTTTTTCTTTCCACTGTTTACATAATACTCCTTGATGGTCCAGCCTTCATGAGTTATTAATTCAAATTCAAGGATATCTTTAACTGTACACAATTAAAAAAACTATTTATATCCTTGTTTATCGCCAAGTGCTTTGTCATTCTCGTATGTAAATATGAATCGAGTTACTAATTATAGCAGTCTTCTATAGCTTTCATTGCAACCAATCTTGTGTGTATGCTTACCTTCATAGACTGTTGATTCAAATAATAAGCCTTTAAAAACTAAAAGTTTCAGTTAATTGAAGTTTAGTATATTAATACAGCCTAAGATAGATATCTAAGCCCTTTATGGTCTGTCTTTAACCGTCCCCTTAAATTATAAAACCAGACTGATCTAAAAAAATGGTGGCAGTTGTCTTTCCCAGCTACCACCATATTATCATTCATTCAATTTAACGTACTCTTATTGTGTAGTAACATATTTTTTATCAATTTCAGATGGTTCCTACTGTTCTTGATAAATTTACTTTTCATCTTTAACAATAACTTCATACATCTCTCCAACATTTGCATCCATTGGTACCCATGCATAATAATTTTGATTAATATAAATTGAACCAACTTTGTTTTTGCATCATTCCAGTAATTTTTCATGCTTGGATAGTATACATCCCTTTTCTTGAAAAATCTTCAAAAAAACGAAGATAACAAAAACAGGTCTATCATGGAGTTATCTAACCACAATCGACCTGCTTTTTGTAATGGAATACCGTTATTCAGGTGAAAAATTCACGCATTAATATGCGTACAAATGAAAAAATGAAAGGACGAAATCTTCATAAGTGTATTACATGAGTTATGTGTAATTAACGGTTTCATTCAGCGCTAGGTAATACTTATCACCTTAATTTTCTAAATGCTCTTCATGTATTACTTTTAACTCTCTCCCTTCACATAAATTGTTGAGAGCTTCATATATTCCGCAACCAATTTTCCAAATATAGTAATCATCTCGTACTGCGTAAACTTCCCCTGCTTTAGACATATACAATACTGCATTATCTCTAAAAGCAGTACCAATTACAACCAAATCCTCACCTATTATAACTTCATATCTTTTATAATGTCTTCTGTCTAAATCCCCCAGCCCTTCCTCCGGATCTATCACAAAATCATCCAATTTTCCATTATATTCGTAGATACACTTTAATTCACCAAATTGCTCTAGTGCCTCTTTTACACAATCGAAAACTATATATCCTTTATCTTCTAAATATTTTACTTGTGAACTAATATCTTTTTTTCGCTCTGGTGTCCACCCTGATTGTTTTAATATTTTTTTTGTTTTTATTGATAGTTTTTCCATTCTAAAAACCTCACTTTTTACCAAAAGGTATATCAACAATAAACTCCTCAAATGTCACTTTACAATTCCCACACATTTCCTTGTATTTACCATTTTTCGTAGAGATGGTGCTCAAGATAATATCTTCAAGCTTTGCTCCTTCCTTAAAAGCTTGATTTACTGCTTGAATTTCTGCACAGTTTTCTACTTCCCATCTCTCAAAACTATCTTTACCTTCTTTTTCCATCGCTCTCTGTTTAGTTTTTTCCACCAACTTTTTAGTATCATCGTGTAAATCCGATGCTGTCGGATTGAATCTAGGATTTCCCGTTCTTAAATCTGTACCAACACCATTATAACCAGTATAAGTTTTTCCAGTTTTCATATCAACAGCAGCAGTTATAACATGTGGAATATGGATATCATTTGTATTTGGATCTATATATTTACCATTAAGAAGTTCTGCTCGTTCTTGCGCAAGCTTCTTCCTTGCCACATCTATAGCTTCGTCTTGTTTTAATACCCTAGTTGTATTTTTATCCGTACCCTTATTCTCATTAGGCTTTTTATTCGAGCCATTTTGCGGTGGTTGGGAATTAGACGGCTTCGGACTCGAGGAGGACGTATTTTTTCCAACCGTTCCTGTATCAGAAATCCGTCCAACATTCACACCTGCCAACTCCATCTGCGGTGCTCCTAGTTGACGCAGCTGTTGTTTGACTTCGTCTACTTTTGCTTGGATCTGGGTTTTGGCGTTCGCTACTTGCTTGTTGACTTTTTCTTTTACATTGCCTAAAAGACCTTTATTCGCTTTTTGAGCACTTTCACTGATACCCTTCGCTGCCTTCGCACCTTTATTGACCCATTTACCAGCTGTTGCCGCATTGCCCACCACTGGAATCATAGCGCCAAAGGAGAGGGCCGCATTGACCTTGTCACCTCTTGCCGCATAAATAATACCATTCACGCCATCTGCTACTTCTCCTACAACCGGGACCATCCCTACTATATCTAAGCCCGTTTGGAGCGTATTTAACAGATTTTTTGGTTGTACAGCCTTTTTCACGGCTTTGGTCGTAGCTTTCGCAGCTTTTTTCATCGCTGGTAGTACTTGTTTCTTCACTACCTGCTTCGTCTGTTTGACAGCGGTCTTTACCTGTTACTTTGCCTTCGACACGCTGCCTTTGTTTTTTCACAACCTTTTTTGTGGTACCTTTCGGCATACTCCAGTAAGTCTTTTCGGGTTGGACTAGTCGCCCTTTTTTCGTGCACTATGATGTGCAACCGCTGTGTGGGCTTTAAACTGCTTCATATTCTTTGTTAACTCTACTGTGCGCTTTAAATTATGGCTTAAGCCCAGAAATATTTACATCAATATTGCAACGTTACTATAATTCTTTTAAGGGTAATTTATCGCGAATGTGAAAACACGAAAAGCACTTGTTGAGTGTTATACATCAAGTGCTTTAAGTAATTTTCCTAACAATATTTTTAGGTTCTAAAAAATCTTGCTTTTATTTTTTAAAAAATAAAAATACCTTTACAAAGTTAATTTTCAAATCCAATTACAATCCATTCATCTACATAACTCCAAAAATTGATATTATATTTTGGCTTTAATTTCGCAGACCAAAAGGTTGCATTATTATCAACACAATTTGTATAATCTATGGCTATATAGCTTCCCATACCGTTAGTGAAAAAGCCAAAAGATGAATCTAGGTTAATTTTTATCGGTTCTTCTAAATCATCAATAATACTCCATTCAATATCTTCATCACCAAGATATGTTACTGATTCTAGTGGAACTAAGCCCATCGACTCACTCGCATAATAATAAAAACCATCGTGAACATTTTCATAAAATTTTTGAATCGAAGAAGGTATTTTATGAATCAAATATCAGATTATTTTTTAACCACAAACTTCTTTGAGTTAAGAAAAAACCTTGAAGGCATATAACCAGTCAAGGTTTAACAACTCAATAACTATCTTCAAAAAGACAATTAAATATTATAACTTCTTCCTCTTTTAACTCTTACAAGCAAATTAAATTAATAAAAGAATTTAATAGTAAATATCAGGAACAACCGCTTATAAAATATTAATCAATTTTTAAACTTAAGATATATTCTACCCTTGCTTTGGTAGAATCGCTAGTTTCTCTAATATCATAATTATTTTTGTTGATTAATTCTTTACAAATACGAATGTCTTGCAGCAATTGTTCCACATCATTCTCATCTACAGTCTCTTCAAATTTAGTATTCACTAGGTAACTATCTAATTTAGAATATACAAAATCAGCAATTTCTTTGTATTTTAAACTCTCTATTGCAATAGAAACAAAATATAAAGTTTTAGTAAATAAACTTATATTCACAATTCTCCAATCTTCTTCCAAAGTTTTTGCTGCCACCTGTGCTACATTTAACCCCTCTTCTTTAATATATTCCTCAAAATCTAATACTATAGAATTTTTTATTGATTCATAACTTGTCATATTCATCTCATCAATCCTTATCTCATATTTTTAGAATAAACATTTAATTCGATATTTGGATACTTTCTCCTGAATTCCATAATTAAATTTGTACAACTTTGACATGCATCTAAATCTGTAAACAAATCTATTCGACCTTTCGTATTAGGATCTTTTATTTGAGAAGCAATATCCTCAAGAATCTTAGCCTCTGTGTCATTGAATCGCGGAAACCCATCATCAACATACGTTTCCAATAATCTGTCTGTTTTGGAATAACTGAAATCTCCAACATTACTACCTAGACTATCAGAAGAATGAATCTGACTGTGTGCTTGGAATTCTTTTTTTATACCTAAAATACTCACATCTGCTACTGCAACATTCGCAGTACTCATTTTTTTCACTTTTCTATCTAATTTATTCTTTTGTGTATTTGATAGATTTTTATATTCATCAGAATTTATTATTTTTTCAATTTCCCTATTAATATCACTTCTAATATTTTGAGTTTTCTCATAATACCTATCAATATCTCTATTTGATACCCTATCTTTAATCGTACCCTTACTACTCAAATTATTAGTAAACTTACCACTTGTTACTCCAGTCGAAGTCTTCCCTACTTTTGTTAGTGTGCCAACACCCTTTGTACCAACAACTGCTGTAGCTGTATTTATGGTTGCTTTTGTT
>NZ_DAMDAY010000196.1:0-4471 GCF_032093475.1 Lysinibacillus sp.
ATGGAAAAAGAATTCATTTTCTTCAAGTAGATCATCAGTCATTTGATCTTTTGTCACTTTTAGCATGCCTTCTTTAAATGGCTCGACTAAATTAATATTATTCATACCTTCAAAGGTTAACAAAATAAAGTTTTTATGACGACGTACAGATTCAATAGTCACCCATGTTGGCTTTTTATCGTCTTTTTTAAAGGCAGCAAGCTTATTCCCTACTGCAAAACGTTCTTCTTCAAAGTCTGTTGTCGATAGCACACGTATTTCACCACGAATACCATGTGTATTGACTATACGACCTACATTAAACCATTCCATTCAACTTTCACCTCGTAAAAAACATACTTGTCTTCACAAAGCATCTTGCGTAGCATTTTCACTTCTATCACTGTTAGCAGAATTGCTTTGGAAGAACGTAGTTTTAGCTAAGACTAATTTGTCTTGTATTATCAATATAAGCAATTACCATTAGCTATAATCTTTAATTATGCTTTATTTTGTGCTTGTCCTTAGAGCTACAGGTTGTTAGCTTTCACTAATCAAACATTTACAGCAGCTCATCTACCACCTAACTTTGGTTTCAGTATACAGTTGGCATTACAGCTTGTTCATGCGGAATAAAGCGCTTCTATTGCGAAAAAAGATAAAAAAAGGAAGGAACCTACAAGCTCCCTCCTTCTTCGTCCAGATTTTACGCTTCATGCTAAAAGGCCACTTCGAACTCCTAAGCGACATGTAACCACATCTATCAGGATCCAAAAGTACTTAGTGCAAGAGCGTAAACATCTTTTCTATTAATCCAATATATCGACGTAGGTCTTCTTTTGATGGTGACTACCTGCCGCTGAATAAACAATTGTACGAATCGCTTTCGCTACTCGCCCTTGCTTGCCTATGACTTTCCCTCGATCCTCTGGATGAACAAAAAGTTTATAAACAATTCGATTTGCATTTTCATCCGTCTCAATACGAACTTCTTCTGGATAATCGACTAACGGTAAAACGATTGCTTCAATCAGCTGCTTCAAAGACGTCGCCCCCGATTATTTACTGAATTTTTGGTTATGGAATTTTTCCATGATTCCTTGTTCTGAGAACAGGTTACGTACTGTATCTGATGGTTTTGCACCGTCAGCTAACCATTTAAGAGCTTTCTCTTCATCAATGTTTACAGTAGCTGGTTGAGTTAGTGGGTTGTAAGTACCAACTGTTTCAATTGAACGACCGTCACGTGGTGAACGAGCGTCTGCAACTACGATACGATAGAAAGGAGATTTTTTAGCTCCCATACGTTTTAAGCGAATTTTAACTGCCATTTTAATAGCACCTCCGAATAAGTTTCACACAAGATAGTATATTATCAATGTTTAGGTTGTTTGTAAAGTGTTTTTTCTTAACACCTAAAAATTATTATTTAAACAATGAATCAAAGCCTGGTAATTTCATTTTTTTCTTCCCTTTACCACTTGCCATTCCAGTCATTTGCTTCATCATTTTTTTCATTTCATCAAATTGCTTGATCAGACGATTAACCTCTTGAATAGACGTCCCTGAGCCTTTAGCAATACGTTTTTTACGGCTACCATTAATAATCTCGGGGTTGGTCTTTTCAGCAGGCGTCATGGAATAAATAATAGCCTCCACCCGTCCCATTTGCTTATCATCGACTTTTACATTGTCTAAGCCTTTAATTTTATTTGCACCAGGAAGCATTTTTAATATTTCATCAAGAGGTCCCATTTTCTTGACTTGCTGTAATTGTTCAACAAAATCATCAAATGTAAAGGTTTGAGACTTGAACTTTTCTTCAAGTTCTTTTGCCTTTGCCTCATCAACCGTTGCTTGGGCTTTCTCGATTAATGACAGCACATCACCCATACCTAAAATACGTGATGCCATACGTTCTGGGTGGAATGGCTCCAGCGCATCCATCTTTTCGCCCATCCCAACAAATTTAATTGGCTTTTGAGTCACAGAACGGATAGATAGTGCCGCACCACCACGTGTATCACCATCAAGCTTTGTTAAAACTACCCCAGTAATGCCGATTGCTTCATTAAAGCTTTCTGCTACATTGACTGCATCCTGACCTGTCATGGCATCAACAACAAGAAATACTTCATCTGGCTCTTTTAACGCACGAATATCCTTTAATTCCTGCATTAAGTCCTCATCTATATGCAAACGACCTGCCGTATCGATGATCACGACATCATGATGCTCTTCTTTCGCCTTTTCAATAGCCTGACGTGCAATTTCTACTGGAGAAATGTCAGTACCTAATGCAAAAACAGGTATCGATAACTGTTTACCTAATGTCTCTAATTGTTGAACGGCTGCCGGACGATACACGTCAGCGGCAACTAGCAATGGCTTACGATTATATTTTTTACGTAATACATTTGCCAATTTACCTGTAGTTGTCGTTTTCCCTGCACCTTGTAGACCGACCATCATAATGACAGTTGGTGGCTTTGTATTAAACTTAATGGGGCTTTGTTCGCCACCCATTAATTCTGTTAATTCATCTTGTACAATTTTAATAACTTGCTGACCTGGTGTTAAGCTTTGCATAACATCAACACCAACAGCACGTTCACTTACCTTTTTTACGAATTCTTTGACTACTTTTAAGTTAACATCCGCCTCAATTAAAGCAAATCGGACTTCTCGCATCATTTCTTTGACATCTTGCTCTGATACTTTCCCTTTGCCTTTAATCTTTTGGATCGTTCCTTGGAGTCGTTCCGCTAATCCTTCAAAAGCCATTGCTTTCGCCTCCTAATCCCATTCTTTCAGCTGTTCTATAAGCGCTAACTGTTCTTCAACTGTCATGGTTTTTTCTGTTATTCCTGCTGTTAATTGCGACAGCATTTGGGTACGTTGTTGAAATTTTTCAAGTAAACATAATTTTTCTTCATATTCCTCAAGCATCGCTTCTGTTCGACGAATATTATCGTAAACAGCTTGGCGTGAAACACCATACGATTCAGCGATTTCTCCTAGAGAGTTATCATCCAAATAGTATAGTTCCATATAACTTCTTTGCTTATCTGTTAATAATGCTTGATAAAAGTCGAAGAGAAAGTTCATGCGTGTTGTTTTTTCAAGTAGCATCGAATGTTTCTCCTCCCGCTATTAGTCATTTGTATCATAACGAAAAGCGCCCGTCTGTGTCAAGGTAATCTCCTTGTCTAAAAGCCTAAATTGCCGCGTTCAGGCTTCTTCGCCTTTAGCTAGTATTTCTCTTTTAAACAAGTTAACTTACCTATACACAGTCGAGCGTTTTATAAAAATTACTCAGCCATATCGCTATTCATCATCACTATTTTGTAATTCTTTATCTAAACCATCTGCAAATAAACCATAAACATAGCGTTCTGCATCGAATGGCTGTAGATCATCCATTTTCTCACCAAGGCCAACAAATTTCACAGGAATGTGTAACTTGTTACGAATAGCAAGGACAATACCGCCCTTTGCAGTTCCATCAAGCTTTGTTAAGACAATACCGGTTACATTTGTTGCTTCTTTAAAAGTCTGTGCTTGAACAAGCGCGTTTTGACCTGTTGTAGCATCTAATGCTAATAATACTTCATGTGGAGCGTTTGGAATTTCACGTGAAATAACACGATGTACCTTTTCTAGCTCATTCATTAAGTTCACTTTATTTTGCAAACGTCCTGCCGTATCACAAATTAACACATCGGCTTTTCTATTTTTTGCTGCACGAATGGCGTCATACATCACTGCCGCTGGGTCAGAGCCCTCAGATTGTTTAATAACTTCACAACCAACACGATCGCCCCACACTTGTAATTGATCAATAGCACCAGCACGGAACGTATCACCTGCAGCTAAAACAACCGTTTTTCCTTGAGATTTTAAACGGTGCGCTAGTTTACCAATCGTAGTCGTTTTCCCCACACCATTTACCCCAACAAATAGGATAACTGTCAATTCACCCTCTGGCTGCAAATTAAGCTCAATTAAATCTTGTTCGCCTTGCTCATAAATTTCTACAAGCTTCTCTGAAATAACTGCCTGGATGCCATTCGTATCTTTAATATTTTTACGTTGAACTTCGAAACGTAGTTTATCCATGAGTTCCATAACCGTTTCAAAACCGACATCAGCTTGTAAAAGTAAATCCTCTAATTCTTCAAAGAAATCCTCATCTACTTTACGGTAACGAGCAACAAGGTCATTCACTTTGGAAGTAAAGGAATTACGCGTTTTTTCAAGACCAGCCTTGAATTTTTGTGTAATAGACCAAGCAGATGGCTTTTTTTCCTCTACCGGTGTGTCCTCAATTACCGCTAGCTCCCGTATTTCTGCCTGTTCTTCCTCTATATCGAATGAGGGCTCTACTTCTGCTTCTTTCACCATTTCCATTGCTGGAGACTCTTCTACTTGTTCAGGCACTTCTACATCAACAGTCTCAATGGCAGCAGGTTCATTTGACTCCTCTAGCTCT
>NZ_DAMDAY010000197.1:0-4440 GCF_032093475.1 Lysinibacillus sp.
CCGTAAAGGTAAAATGCCTCGTAAAATGTTTGAACAACGCTTTGGTATCGAATCACTATACCAAGATGCATTAGAAATTATCGTTCCTGATTCTTATGCAAAAGCAATTGATGAAGCTGGAATTATGCCAGTTGATTACCCAGAGATTTCTGGTACAGAAAACTTTGTACATGGTCAAGATTTCACATTTACTGCACAAGTAACAGTAAAACCAGAACCAAAGCTTGGTGACTACAAAGGTCTAGAAGTATCTAAACTTCCTGTAGAAGTAACTGATGAAGAAGTGGATGCTCAAATTCAAGACCAATTAGCTCGTAAAGCTGAGCTTGAAATTAAAGAAGACGAAGCAATCGTAGAAGGTGATACAGCTGTTATCGATTTCGAAGGTTTCGTAGGTGAAGAAGCTTTCGAAGGTGGTAAAGGTGAAGACTATCCACTAGAAATCGGTTCGGGTTCTTTCATTCCTGGTTTTGAAGAGCAACTTGTTGGCATGAAAGCTGGCGAATCTAAAGATGTGGTTGTTACATTCCCAGAAGAATATCATGCTGCAGAATTAGCTGGTAAAGAAGCAACTTTCAAAGTAACAGTAAAAGAAGTTAAAACAAAAGTTCTTCCTGAGTTAAATGATGAATTTGCAAAAGAGCTTGACCCAGAAGTTGAAGGCGTAGAAGCTTTACGTGCTAAAATTAAAGACCAAACTGCAGCTCAAAAAGTAGCAGAATCAGATGCAGCTCTTCGTGATGAGCTAGTAGAAAAAGCTGCTGAAAACGCTGAGTTCGAAGTGCCAGCAGGTATGATTAACTCTGAAACTGATCGTATGTTACAAGAATTTGGTCAACGTTTACAAATGCAAGGCATGAACTTAGACCTTTACTATCAATTCTCTGGTCAATCAGAAGAAGACTTACGTGGTCAAATGAAAGAAGAAGCAGAAAGCCGTGTACGTGTATCTTTAACACTTGAAGCGATTGCTGAAGCTGAAAAAATTGAAGCAACTGAAGCAGATATTGAAGCAGAATTAGAAAAAATGGCTGCTCAATTCAATATGACTAAAGATCAAATTACAGGTGCTTTAGGTGGTACTGCAGTACTTGAAAACGACATCAAAATCCAAAAAACAGTTGAATTTTTAGTAGAAAACGCTAAAATTACTGAATAAGATTTGTGTAACTAGATAGCTAAACAAAACAAGGTACGGCATTAAACCGTGCCTTGTTTTATCACATAAACTCTAAAAAATGGTCCCCTTATAGTTTTTTTCACTTTATACTTCACTTATACATAGTATTGTTTTAATTTTTATCTTCATTCAACAGATGTTTTGTACGGAATGTAAAATGTTAAGTACAAAACATGTCCATCTAAATAGATGGTAAACTGTATGCACAGAAGCTTTTTAGTATGTTAAACGACGACTGAATGAAGATAAAGCCAATGGCCAGAGTCAAGGAATTCAAAACCTAACACTGTACAATTTAAGGCGAAATTGATACGATGCTAAAAACTTCATTCAGAAAAGTCATATATAATAAAATTACTAATTTTGAATGAATAAACCCTAGGTAGATGAATGTAGTAGATTCATAACGATGGATAGTTGGTTTTGGTGTAATCTAAGTGAAGTGCCATACGAAAGAATCATGTAAAGTCACGAAGTAAACACGTTCCTAGAGGATACTTTGGTAAGCAAATGAAGAAAAGAACATGATGATGCGTTATAATCTATACATGCATGAATGCCTTGGCGTAAATGATGCAGACAATTTATTTGATAAAGGTTCAATAATCTTGTAAGATTGTTGCTTGAATAGGGGTGAAACATATTGTTCAAATTTAATGATGAAAAAGGCAATTTAAAATGCTCATTTTGTGGAAAACCACAAGAACAAGTACGTAAATTAGTTGCAGGTCCAGGTGTTTATATTTGTGATGAATGTATCGAGCTTTGTTCCGAAATCGTTGTAGAGGAACTAGGTGTAGAAGAGGAAATCGAATTTCAAGATATTCCAAAACCAAAAGAGATCCTAACGATTCTAGATGAGTATGTAATTGGACAAGAACGTGCTAAAAAGGCATTGGCAGTCGCAGTTTACAATCACTATAAACGCATCAATACGAATAGTAAAATTGATGATGTTGAATTAGCAAAATCGAACATTGTGTTAATCGGCCCAACTGGTAGCGGTAAAACTTTATTAGCTCAAACGTTAGCACGTATACTAAATGTTCCATTCGCAATTGCGGATGCTACCTCCCTAACTGAAGCAGGTTATGTAGGTGAGGACGTTGAAAATATTTTATTAAAGTTAATCCAATCAGCAGATTATGATATTGAGCGTGCTGAAAAAGGGATTATCTATATTGATGAAATCGATAAAGTAGCACGTAAGTCGGAGAATCCATCTATTACACGTGATGTTTCTGGCGAAGGTGTTCAACAGGCACTCCTTAAAATTTTAGAAGGAACGGTTGCAAGTGTTCCGCCACAAGGAGGACGTAAACATCCTCATCAAGAGTTTTTACAAATCGATACAACTAATATTCTTTTCATCGTTGGTGGTGCATTTGATGGTATTGAAACGATCATTAAACGCCGTCAGGGTGAAAAAGTAATTGGATTCGGTTCAGATCCGAATAAAGTAGACGTAGATGAAGGTTCTATCATGTCAAAGCTGATTCCTGAGGATTTACTGAAATTTGGTCTAATACCAGAGTTCATTGGTCGATTACCTGTACTTGCGAGTCTAGAGCAATTAAATGAAGCTGCTCTTGTACAAATTTTAACGGAGCCAAAAAATGCACTAGCCAAGCAGTATCAAAAAATGCTTGAACTAGATGGCGTTGAACTTGAATTTGATGAAGGTGCTCTTGTTGAAATTGCAAAAGAAGCAATTGAGCGTAAAACAGGTGCGCGTGGTCTTCGTTCAATTATTGAGTCAACAATGCTTGATGTAATGTACGAATTGCCTTCACGTGAGGACGTAAAAAAATGTATCATTACAGCAAAAACAATTACGGATAAAGAAAAACCGAAATTGCTTCTTGAAGATGGCACTGAACTCGATGAAGGTAGCGATACAAAAACTTCAGCATAACGAATAGATATGGCTGTCTACCGTTGTGAGATAGAGAGTAATTAGCTGACTTCGATTGTGCAATATTCGCACATATCGACAGTCAGCTTTTTATTCATTTCTACATAAAGCTAATTGTAACTTGAAGAAATTTTTGGCTCGCTTCAATAACTAGTGTGAATCAATTTTTTAAACACATACTAGTAGCGCGGGATGTGAACATGAAAATTTTGACGGAGGTGAATGCCCGCATGGTGACAATACAAAAAACAACAAATGTACCATTATTGCCTTTACGTGGACTTTTAGTATACCCATCGATGGTGTTACATATTGATGTGGGTAGAAATCGTTCTGTAGCGGCGCTAGAGCAGGCGATGTTAGAGGACCAAATGATTTTATTGGTGACACAAAAGGAAATGCACGATGAACAGCCTGAGGAGCAAGATTTATATTCCGTTGGTACAATTGCATATGTCAAACAAATGCTAAAATTACCAAATGGTACGCTGCGAATTTTAGTAGAAGGGGTTGCTCGTGCTACCTGGGAAAATTATCGGGCGTTAGACAAGTATACAGTTGTGGATATTGACATTAAAGAGGAATCGGTAGATAAAGATGTAGAAACGCTAGCATTGATGCGTACATTATTGACGTATTTCGAAAAATATGCAAAATCCTCCAATAAAATCACAACTGAAACAATCAATACTGTAACGGATATCGAAGAACCTGGACGTCTAGCAGATATTATCGCTTCTCATTTACCGTTTAAGATTGCGGATAAGCAAGAAGTATTGGAAATGCTAAGTGTTAAAAAACGTCTTGATCACTTAATTATCCGTTTGCACGATGAACAAGAAGTATTGGATTTGGAAAAGAAGATTAATTCCAAAGTAAAGCAGTCCATGGAGCGTACGCAAAAGGAATATTATTTACGTGAACAAATGAAGGCTATTCAAACTGAGCTGGGCGATCGCGAAGGGAAAACTGGAGAAGTTGCAGAATTGCGTAAGCGTATCGATGAAGCAGGTATGCCAGATTCAACAAAAGAAGCTGTACTCAAAGAATTAGATCGCTATGAAAAAGTGCCAAGCGCTAGTGCAGAAAGCGGCGTTATTCGCAATTATATTGATTGGCTGATCTCACTACCATGGACAAAAGCAACAGAAGATCGCATGAATATTACACATGCCGAGAATATTTTAAATCGTGATCATGATGGGTTAGAAAAAGTGAAAGAACGTGTTCTAGAATATTTAGCCGTACGTCAGCTGAAAAATTCGCTGAGAGGACCTATTTTATGCTTAGCTGGACCTCCTGGGGTAGGTAAAACATCTTTAGCTCGTTCCATCGCAGAAAGCTT
>NZ_DAMDAY010000198.1:0-4369 GCF_032093475.1 Lysinibacillus sp.
TTTTGCACTCCAAAGATACTCTGGAGTGCATTTTTTTATGGGAGAATGCGTTCGATTTGGAGATGAAAATGCCACAGTGAGGGACGATGCTCAATATATGAAGAAAATGTCACTCGAGAGTGAGTGAAAGTGATCAAAGAAGGTGCAACGCCGCTCAAAAGTGGACTGAAAGCGCTCAATCCCGGGTCATTTCCGCTCGAAAGTAGAGTAAAACCGCTCAATCCAGTGGAGAATCCGCTCCAAAGTGGAGTAAAAGCGCTCCATCCGAGAGTAAAACCGCTCCAAAGTGGACGGAAAGCGCTCAATCTAGTGGAGAATCCGCTCGAAAGTGGACGGAAAGCGCTCAATCCGGGGTCATTTCCGCTCGAAAGTAGAGTAAAGCCGCTCCAAAGTGGACTGAAACCGCTCAATCCATGGTCACTCCGCTCGCAAGTAGAGTAAAACAGCTCAACCCGTGGCCACCTCCGCTCCAAAGCGAACAACAGCCTCCTCAAATTAAAGAGGGGGCTGTTGTTTCTTATATGTCTACTATTTCATTGGCTAGTTTTTGGTGGCTAATCCAATAGCCTTGTAGAGCAAACACTATGAGTGTGGCACTTAATAGAGTGATGCTGGTGATGCCTATTGTTAAGAGGTCATAGGACATCGGGGAGCCGTCGTCGATAAAGGCTAGCATTCTTGTTAGAATTAAGCCTATAAATGAGCCAATAGTTAGACCATATAGCACGAATGATAGGACTTGTGTCAAGATGAGCTTCATTAATCCGTTGGGTGATAAGCCAATGAGTCGTTGAATCGCATAATCTCCACGTTTTGAATAAATGGTATGAAGCAGTGTTTGAATCACGCCGAGGCAGGTAGCGACAATTAAAATAATAAAGACGCCCACAAATAGGCTCCAGCGTTGCATGAACATTTCGTTGGATTGCTCAATCATCGTTGCTTTGTCCGTAAATTTCAAGGCAGGCCAGCGTTCTTCTAAAAAGGCGAGGTCCGCTATGGTTTGTTGCGGATGAGCAGTTTCAACCATGATGTCTTCGATGATTGTTTGATCTTGAGATGTAAGGAACGATGACCAATCAACGATTAAATCAGCATGGTGAATAGGTGCATCGACTATTCCGATGATCTGTAATTCACCTGTAGGCATATCCTGCTGTGCCTCAAAATTATAGGTTCCAACCGTGATATGATCGCCAAGCATTAGCTTGTGACGTTGGGCAAAGCTCTTTGTTACGAGGAGACCATCCTGCAAATTGCCCTCGATTTTGGGTAGCTTTTCTATTTGTACATATTTCTTTATATCAATCGTTGTATAGTTTTCTGGTAGCCACTCTTGACCGAGCTTCAGGGCAATGTATGCATTATTACTTTGTGCATAGGCATATTGCACGCTAGGCAATGCTTCCATTTCCTCTATAACTGCTGGTGTAAGAGAGGGATCGTTTAATTCGTTATGAATTTTGACTGCTGTTTCGTATTGTGATTCTGTGAAGGCAAGGTCATTGTGCTGCAAGGTTTTCATTAACGAACTGCCGAAAGTTAAAATGACCATTAAGCCTATAATACTGAGCACAATCGGCATATTTTTGCGCACTTGTGGCATGAGCTGCTGACAGGCTAAAAAGGCTTCCTTGCCAAGTACCTTCCGAATGGGCTTTAGGGCCATTTGGAGAACAGCGGTAAACAGGTAAGGGATTACTAAAAGGATTATCCCACAAACAAGTAGCGTACCCATTAAAATAAATAAAGCACCTTGATTGCTTCCTGTTCCAGTTAAATTGGCTTGTAGTAACAATAAACTAGCAATCACAGCTAAAACACTGACCATAATCGTTTTCCACTTTGTCCATTGAAGTCCCAAATCTTCGTTGTCTGTGGCGATTTGTAATGGCAGTAATCTGGAACTTTTAGCTACCTGCCATTGTGTCATGATCTGCAGGATGAAGAAGCTTACAACTGCAATTAATAGGACAAATACAATCGGAAGCTCTGTTCTTGCCTCCGGTAAATGTAAGACGTGAATTAATTGTGGTAGCCAGATTTTAATCACGAGTAAGCTCATCGTTGTCCCCAGCAAAACGCCAAAGCTAATAATCAGTGATAATTGGAGCTTAACAATACGCCTAACTTGTTTCACAGATGCCCCGAGCGCGCGCAAAATCATCAGCTGTTCCTTGATTTTATAGAATAATAGCTGGAATGTGGACAGCAACAAGACGCTTGAAATAAGTAAAATAAAGACGGATAGCACAACCATAAAAACCATTAGGCTCTGAAAATTTTGTTTAAACAGATCATCATCACTCATGATATCAACCCGCAATGTTGTATCAAGTTGCTTCAACTCTGTACCAATTGCCTTAGCAAGGTCATCTTTTGTTTTAATAAGGGCAAACATTCCAACAGTTTGCGGCTGACTATTGTTCATCCAAGTTTTTACAATAGTATTTGGCAGCAAAATAATATTTGGGCTATCAGTGCCCTTCATCGTTGGTAAAATTTCTTGGACCACAAAATTTTTCGATTGAATTTCAATGGAGTCCCCAACGCTCTTCTTGAAAATACGCGCAACATTTTCAGAAAGTACGGCATCGTTCAGACCAAGATTTACGGCAAACTGGTAGCGACTTTTGACTAAGTCGTCATTTTCAACGCCAACCGTATAAAAAGTGGTGTTCTTTTCTTGCTCCACCGTTGTCTGAGCTATCGATACGCTGGATATTTGCGTGACGCCTGGGAGTGCTGAAAAATCCTCGATTTGCTGTGTCGTTAACAGTTGTTGTTGATCGGGGTTATAGCCGACCATTAAATCCATATCTCCGTAGAGTGCTTGTATGTCTGCCTTCATTTGGCTGTTGGCATTCCAAATGTAAACGCTCATTGTCATCACAAGGCAAATCGAGATCGTAATAATACTAATACTCGTTAGAACATTCGCCCATGCAGCACGAAAAAGCTTCAGGGCAATGGTACGCATCGTAAACATTATCGATCACCCCTAGTAATTTGCTTGAATTTCGTTAAAATACAATCTAAATCCTCTTCACTTTGCTGATTTTGGTAGGAATCTACAATAGCTCCATCATGGAAGAACAGCACACGATTGGCATACGTAGCGACATATGGGTCATGCGTAACAAGTAAAATCGTTTGTTGGTTACTTTTTTGTAAATCAACGAGCAGCTCTAAGATTTCATCTGTTGTGTTTACATCCAACGCCCCTGTAGGTTCATCTGCCAATAAAATAGGAGGATTCGCGATAATTGCCCGAGCAATGGCAACACGCTGCTTTTGTCCACCCGAGAGCTCATGTGGTCGATGCTTTGCCCATGCGGCAATATGTAATTTCTCCATCATTTGCTGGACACGCTCCCTGATCTCTTTACTCGGAACATCATTTAAAATGAGCGGGAGTGCGATATTATCCTCCACTGATAAATCTTTTAATAGGTGAAACGATTGGAAGATAAAGCCGATGTTTTCTTTACGGAATTGAGAAGCTTTTGGCTCCTGGTAAATATCACGTGCTTCCTTACCAAATAAAAATAATGCCCCGTCTGTCGGTTCATCAAGGGCACTGATCATATTCAGTAGGGTACTTTTACCAGAGCCGCTAGTGCCCATAATCGCCACCATTTCTCCTTGATAAATCGTACAATGGATATTTTTTAAAGCATCGACAGTATGATGCTTTTGCTGATAAATTTTAGACATCCCTTCCACACGTAAGACCTCTGTTAAACGGCCTTCTGGGATGGGGATCGCATTAATGACTTCCTTCAACGGATTGAACCCATTCATCAAGATATGCCCCCTTTAATTGTTGTCGTATTGCCTGTAAACCACGGCGAATATGTGTTTTCACAGTGCCTTCAGGACATTGCAATATCGCCGCAATATCCTTGACCGAGTAGTCTTGATAAAATCGTAGTAATAACACTGTTTTATACTTTTCTTCAAGCTGGCAAAGGGCCTGCCATAAATCCAGCTCTTCCTCGATATATGTAGGGGAGGTACTGTTCAAATCCTCTAATGTATGTGGTTCGACAAGCTCCATTGTTTTTTTCTTAGCAATATAGGTTTTACAGCAATTAATCATAATGCGAGTTAGCCAAGTGGCAAAATAGTGAGGCTCCTTTAATAGCGGTAAACCTTCATAGGCTCGGATAATCGTCTGCTGAAAAACTTCTACGGCGTCGTTTTCATTTTGTACGTAGACATAGGCCATACGATAAAGCTTGTGCTGCTCTCGCTCAATCAGCTGATAAAATGCTTGTTCATCGCCATTTTGCGCTAGGACTACAAGGGAATGTTGCGTTGTTGTAATGAAAATCGCCTCCTTTTCGACTATTAGACTCAGCAAGTC
>NZ_DAMDAY010000199.1:0-4170 GCF_032093475.1 Lysinibacillus sp.
ATAGCTGCGCCGCCTTTGGCAAGGAGTGCATCTACTACTTTCCCTAAACATTCATCTACTGCCTCAATGGCTTTAATAGTTGGCTCAAGCATTCCACTATGACCAACCATATCAGGGTTAGCAAAATTAAGAATAATGCCATCAAATCGATCAGCCTCAATCTCTGCAAGCAAGGCTTCTGTCACCTCATAGGCAGACATTTCAGGTTTTAAATCATATGTTGCAACCTTTGGTGATGCAATTAAAATACGTTCTTCACCTGGGAATTTTTCCTCACGGCCACCACTCATAAAGAATGTAACATGTGGATATTTTTCCGTTTCAGCAATACGTAATTGTGTTTTACCATTCGTGGAAAGTACTTCACCAATCGTATTTTTCAGGTTGTCGTTTTCATAAGCAACCTGTGCGTTCACTTCATCACTATAGTGTGTGAAGGACACAAATTTTAAATTTTTTGGATGGTTTGCAGATACCGCAAATCCATCAAATGTTTCATTTGTAAACACTGTGGATAGCTGGATGGCACGATCAGGACGGAAGTTAAAGAAAATAACTGCATCATTATCACGAATCGTTGCTACTGGCTCACCATGCTCTTGAATACTAAATGGAATGACAAATTCATCTGTCACTTCACGTTCATAGGATGCTGCCACACCACTTTTTGCACTTTCTGCTGCTTGGCCAACACCATCTACCAATACATTATACGTAAGTGCAACACGATCCCAACGTTTGTCACGATCCATGGCGTAGTAACGTCCATGGATAGAAGCAAATTGACCAATACCCATTTCTGTCATCTGTTTTTCTGTTTCTTCGATATAGTCTAAGGCTGTTGTAGGACCAACATCTCGACCATCTAAGAAGCCATGTACATAAACGTCCTCTAACCCTTGTTGTTTAGCCAGCTTTAATAACGCAAACATGTGCTCATAATGACTATGCACACCGCCATCTGACAGTAAGCCCATCACATGTAGCTTTGACTGATGTGCTTTTACATGTGCCACTGCATCTATAAATGCTTGATTTGTAAAGAAGTCCCCTTCACGAATGGACTTATTTAAACGTGTTAAGCTTTGATAAACAATACGTCCAGCACCGATATTTAAGTGACCTACCTCGGAATTACCCATCTGACCCTCTGGTAATCCAACTGCCTCTCCCGCTGCTGTTAATGTCGCGTGGGGGAATTGGCTCCAATATCGATCAAAATTAGGCTTGTTAGCCTGTGCTACTGCATTCCCAAATGTTTCATCACGAAATGCAAAGCCATCTAAAATAATTAATGCTACTGGCTTTTTAGGCATTTGCTGCCGCCTCCAATAATGTTAAATAAGATTCTGGTTGTAAGCTTGCTCCACCAACTAAAGCACCATCAATATGTTCTTTTGCTAAAAGCTCCTGAATGTTGTCAGGCTTCACACTGCCACCATATTGAATGCGAACAGCATTCGCCGTTTCAGCATCATACAGCTCTTCGATAACTGCTCGAATGGCTCCACATACTTGATTTGCATCATCTGCAGTAGCAGTTTTACCAGTTCCAATCGCCCAAATCGGTTCATAGGCAATGACCATATGCTCTACTTGCTGTGCTTCAAACCCAGCAAGTGCCGCTTTAATCTGACCTGCCACCTTTTGTTCTGTTGTGCCAGCTTCACGTTCTTCTAGTGTTTCACCACAGCAAATAATTGGTACGATGCTATGTGCGAGTGCCGCTGCTACCTTCTTATTAATAGCGTCATCTGTTTCATTGTAGTATTCACGACGTTCTGAATGTCCTAAAATGACATAATCTACTTCTACACTTGCAAGCTGTGCTGGGCTAATTTCACCAGTAAAGGCCCCTTCATTTTCATAGTGCATTGTTTGAGCGCCAATCGCTAATTCTGATTCGCTTGCAACCTGCACAAGTGTAGGTAGGTAAAGAGCTGGTGCGCAAACAACAGCATCTACTTTCTCATTAGAAGGGAGTTTATCCTGCACTGCATCTACAAACTGAATAGCTTCCTCAAATGTTTTAAACATTTTCCAGTTACCTGCAATAATTGGTTTACGCATCATCATGCCTCCGATATGTTTAGTTCGCTTATTTATCGTTTAGTGCTACAATTCCTGGAAGCTCTTTGCCTTCCATTAATTCTAGGGAAGCACCGCCACCTGTAGAAATGTGATCCATTTTGTCCGCCACTTCAAACTTTTCAACAGCAGCTGCTGAATCACCACCACCGATCACTGTATAGCCTGTTGTTGCCGCCATTGCATCGGCAACAGTTTTTGTACCGTTTGCAAATTTATCCATTTCGAAGACACCCATTGGACCATTCCAAATGATTAATTTAGAGTTTTTAATCACTTCTGCATAGTGAGCAGCCGTTTTTGGTCCAATATCTAGACCCATCCAATCAGCTGGAATAGCGTCTACATCAACGATTTGTGTTTCTGCATCTTGTGAGAATTCATTGGCAACGACAGCGTCGATTGGCATATGTAATTGCACGCCTTTTGCTTTTGCTTTTTCAATGAAAGATTTAGCTAGCTCGATTTTATCTTCTTCTAACAAGGATTTACCGATATCGTGCCCTTGTGCCTTGATAAATGTAAATGATAAACCACCACCGATAATTAAGTGATCTACTTTTTCTAATAGGCTTTCAATTACGCCAATTTTATCTTTTACTTTAGCACCACCGATAATTGCAGTAAATGGATGCTCAGGGTTAGATAAAGCTTTTCCTAATACATCTAATTCCTTTTGCATAAGGAAACCAGAGACAGCTGGAATATGCTTAGCAATCCCTTCTGTAGAAGCATGTGCACGGTGAGCTGCACCGAAAGCATCATTGACATAAATATCCGCTAGCTGAGCAAATTGCTGTGCTAATGCTGGATCATTTTTCTCTTCCCCTGCATGGAAGCGAACATTTTCAAGAAGAAGAATGTCTCCATCCTGCATGTTTGCAACGGCTTCTTCCACCGCTTGCCCAATAGATTCGTCAAGCTTCGTAACAGGCTTGCCCATTAATTCAGCTAAGCGAATACCAACAGCTGTTAAACGCATGTCTTCTTTTACATCACCCTTTGGACGACCTAAGTGAGAAGCTAAAATAACTTTAGCACCTTGCTCTACTAAATACTCTATTGTAGGAATAGCTGCACGAATACGTGTTTCGTCGGTAATGGCACCATCTGCCATTGGAACATTAAAATCTACACGTACAAAAACGCGTTTACCCTTTACATCAATATCTTTCATTGTCTTCTTATTTAACATGAAGAAACTCCCTTCAAAGTTTGTTTTAGTTTTACATCCTTGTGTTTTACCCATCTTGGCTCCACACCATGCTTACTAAATTGAAAAGGCATGTTGGTACTTTTTCGATCATCATCTACGAGCATTAATTCCCCAACTTTTGATAATGAACCCTAATACTTGTTTTTATAGTAGCAAAAGTTACTTACTATGTCTTGCAATTCACCATGTATCAATTACGGCTCAGCCATAATTGCGTCCAGATTTTTTTCGAGCTTGTTCGAAAAGCTCCTCTTCAAAATCTGTGACATCCGCTGAGGCTCACCCCCGAATCGAAGAGAACCATTTGCGCATTCATTTCACCATCTATAGTGGGTGCTTTCTGCTGAATCAAGATAAAAAAGGGAGTAAGGGTAAAATCCCTTACTCCCATTACCCTTGTATATTATATCTATTGGATATTATAAAGGCTATACTTTTTGTGCATAAAAAGCCGTAATATGTCACACTTTTTACTCAAAATGTCGAAATATGATACTTATTTATGGTTTAATCCTTGTTCAGCAATGTATAAAGCTAAGTCCATTAAGCGAGTAGAGTAACCAATTTCGTTATCGTACCAAGCTAGTACTTTCACCATTTTATTTTCTAAAACCATTGTTGAAAGACCATCTACTGTAGATGAATGATGGTTACCATTATAATCAATAGAAACTAATGGTAGCTCATTGTAGCCTAAAATGCCTTTTAATTCATTTTCAGAAGCTTCTTTTAATACTTCGTTAATCGATTCTCTTGTTACATCTGCTTTTAGTTCTACAACTAAGTCCACACAAGATACGTTAGGTGTTGGCACACGCATAGAGAAGCCATCTAACTTACCTTTTAATTGTGGTAATACTTTTGAA
>NZ_DAMDAY010000200.1:0-4029 GCF_032093475.1 Lysinibacillus sp.
ATCATTTGGAGCGGGTCCCTTACTTTTTTGAGCGCTTTTCTCATCATTTGGAGCGGGGTCTTCTCTTTTCTGAGCGCTCTCCCCATCATTTGGAGCGGGTCCCTTACTTTATCGAGCGCTTTTCCCATCATTTGGAGCGGAGGCTTCTCTTTTTTGAGCGCTTCCCTTATTGTTTGGAGCGGATCCTTCACTTTTTTGAACACTTATCTCATCACTTAAAGGAGATCCATCACTTTTCCTGGACTCTTCCTCCTCATCGCGGAAAAGGGTCCGACGTTTTGTTGAGCAGTTCAAAAAAACCTTGCATAAAAAAGCTGTCCCAACCGTGTTATCGTTTCTGACAAGGTGTTGGGACAACTGGTTTTATTTTACGATTAAGGCTGGACATTGTACACGTTTCATGACTTTATGGCTAACACTGCCAAGGACCATTTCCTGTAAGCTATTTAATCCTCTGCTACCGATGACCACAAGATCTACTTGTTGTTCATTGGCATAGCGTACAATTTCGGGACCAGAGTCTCCTTTTAAAAATGTTGTTTGATAAGAAATGTTTGCTTCTTGTAATGCCTGTTCAACTGGGGCGATTTTGCGCTGACGGGCTAGCTCCACGTTGTCGATAGTGCCAGCGATTAGCAGTTCATTCTTTATTTTATCTACATTCACCACATACACAATATCGATTGTGGAGGTTTCGGACAGCTTGGCTAATTTTATAGCTTCCTGTGCTGCTCGAAACGCATTATCAGAGCCATCTACTGTTAATAAAATACGCTGATACACGCTTACCTCCTAATGGTTGGTTGTGATGCCATTTAATTGATAATATAACGCTTGGCTTGCAGGATTTAAGCCTACTAGGTTTACATCAATTTGTTGTGCTTCTAGACGGGCTTTGACTTTCATGAGTGCTCCAACGGCCGATTCATCCCATAGATGACTACTTGATAAATCAATAGTAATACTGGAAGCTTTAATATGTTCAAATGCCTGCATAAAGCTTTTCGTTGAGGCAAAAAATAAGGGCCCTTCGATGATAAAGGTCGTACCTGCTTGCTGGATGGAAACCTTCGATACCTTCGCTACAAAGAAGAGGGCGCTTAAAATAACACCGATGACAACACCAATAGCTAAGTTATCGGTATATACAACAATGAGCACCGTAGCAATCATGACAAATGCATCTGCCCGAGGAGCTGTCACAATATAACGGAATGAATCCCAGTCAAATGTACCAATACTTACCATAATCATGATACCAACCAAAACCGGCATTGGAATATCTACCACTAAATCGCCAAGGACAATGATGAGGAACATTAAAAAGACCCCTGCCACTAGTGTTGATAGACGTCCTCGCCCTCCAGATTTAACATTAATGACTGATTGACCGATCATCGCACAGCCGGCCATGCCACCAAAAAAGCCATTGACAATATTGGCAATACCTTGCCCACGTGCTTCTCGGTTTTTATCACTTTTCGTACTTGTCATATCATCGACAATTTGCGAGGTTAACAGGGATTCTAGTAATCCAACGATAGAGAGAGCTAATGAATAAGGCAAAATAATTATTAGCGTTTCCATTGTAAATGGCACGTTTGGAATGAAGAATGACGGTAATGCACGCTCAATGGAACCTAAGTCTCCAATCGTTTTTAATTCCACACCTGTTGAGAAGGCCACAATTGTTAAGACAACAATAGCAATTAATGGTGCTGGGATTGCTTTGAAAAATCTAGGTACAATATACACGATCAACAATGTTATGCCAATAAATACATATGTCCAAAGCCCTTCTTTTAAAAAGTGAGGGACTTGTGCCATAAAAATTAAGATAGCCAGCGCATTGACAAAGCCAATCATAACGGCATTAGGTATAAAACGCATTAGCTTAGCAATACCTAGTACCCCAAATAACAATTGGAAAATACCTGTTAAAATCGTTGCTGCTAATAAATATTGAAGACCATGATCTTTTACAAGGCTCGTCATCACCAATGCCATCGCACCTGTAGCAGCGGAAATCATGGCCGGTCTTCCCCCTACAAAGGCGATGATGGTCGCGATACAAAATGAAGCATACAAACCTACCATCGGGTCAACGCCAGCAATAATAGAAAATGCGATGGCTTCGGGAATAAGTGCAAGGGCAACAACTATACCTGATAATAGATCAGCACGGACATTGCCAAACCATTGTTCTTTTAACGTTTGCATAAATAAACTCCCTTAGTTATAGTAGAATAAATCGTACCAAAAGATACCTATTTGGGACGAACAAGAAGTAGCATAACATACTCATTCCCGAAAAGGAATGATTTTGGGAGGATTAATGATGATTTACGGCTATAAGCGGCCAATAATTGGTGATGAATCAGGAGAACAACAGCTAGTAGATAGACAAGTAGATCAATTATTTGTAGAAGCACATCCCTTTGCGAAAAAAAGGCATGTCCTAGAGGATTTATTAATGACAATCCAACCAGGCGATGAAATTGTTGTTGAAAACCTAGTGGTGCTAGCAGACTCCTTTCATCAATTATTAGATGTCCTTCACGTCCTAGCAAAAGATCGTGTCAAGATTACGTTCCTAGATGAGCAGATTTCCAATACATCATTGCTCCAGCTAGATTTATTAGAGTCCGTCACCCTCTTTACTAATCTACAAACTCAGCTGAAGAGCCATGCCACAACATTTGGTCTGGTTGAAGCAAAAAAAGCGGGAAAAACGATTGGACGACCCAAAAAATCAGATGATAATTTACGAAAAGCATTTGCGATGTATCAAAGTAAAAATTATTCACTTATGGACATTAAAAATGAAACAGGTATAAGTAAATCTACCTTATACCGTTATATAGATGAAGTGAATAAAGGTCATCATGATAACTAAAAAACAGCAAGTGAGCGTTCGCTGCTCAAACTTGCTGTTTTTTTATATTGGTAATATCGTAGAAGATTTAATTTCACGTAAGGATAAGTTCGTTTGAATTCTAGAAATCCCGAGCTTATTTAATTTTCGAATAAATAAATCCAATTCCTTGCGATCTCGTATAACAACCTTCAACAGATAATCATAGGCACCTGTTAAACAATGACATTCTAATATTTCGGTCATTGTTTTCAAGCTGTTCTCCAATTCCTCTAGTTCCTTTGCTTGATGAATATTTGTACTCATAAAAACATAGCAAAGTAAATCAAAACCTAATTTCTCCTGATTTAAAATCGCGACTTGCTGATCGATATATCCTTCATTTTCTAAACGTTTGACCCTCGTATGTGTTGCTGGCGGGGATAGATTGACTCGTCTAGCCAATTCTGCATTACTGAGTTGAACCTCTCTCTGCAAAATATCTAATAATTGAAGGTCCACGCTATCTAGCGCCTTATTTTTAATCTCCTCCACAATTTTCCCCCTTTCGATAATTTCTTACAACTGACATATAACGCTTAAATACAGAAGATTTTTTTGTAAAAACTACAATAACTTTTAATTATTTTGAATTTACTCAATTCAACAAAATATTATACAGCTAAATATCCAATAATGCTATGATTCTTAGTATACATATTATTGAAAGGAGTGTTACATGCCTTGATTAAGTTTTATATGGGCTTAATGCTCATCACGAGTCTACTTTGGGGAGGAAATTTTGTCGTGGCTAAAACGCTTGTCGCACACGCTTCTCCTATGACATTAACCACAGCAAGATGGTTAATAGCAGTCGTCGTCCTTGTACCATTCGTCTGGTGGAAAGAAAAGAAATTAGTGCCTGCAAAACAAGCTCTTGTGCCCTTATTCTTAATGGGCATAACAGGTGTGGCCTTATTTAATATTTTTCAATTTTTAGCGTTAGAACGGACAACATCCACTAATGCAGGTCTAATTTCAACGATGAATACAATTTCAATTGCCCTCTTTTCGTTTGTTTTGCTAAAAGAAAAAATAAATAGCATGCAGCTTGTGGCAATGACAATCTCTTTATTCGGTGTGGTTCTTGTTCTTTCGAAAGGAGAATGGCAGCT
>NZ_DAMDAY010000201.1:0-3989 GCF_032093475.1 Lysinibacillus sp.
ATATTCAAGCCCCCTCGCTTGAATATCTTTTTTATCACTCTTCGTTAACTGTTACCCATTCAGAGGACCATTGTTCAATTGCTTTTAGCACTGGTGCAATGGCATATCCTTTTTCCGTAAGCTCATACTCAATGACTACTGGTGTAGAGGGTATGACCGTACGTAATACGATTTGCTCCATTTCTAATTCCTTTAATCGCTCTGTCAATACACGACTACTAATATTTAACTGATTTTTAATGGTTGAGTATCGTTGTGGACCATCTAATAGCTGATAAATCAGCAAGGTATTCCAACGATGATTTAAGATCATGAGTGCTTTTTCAAATCGTGGACAAATATTTTTTTGATCCAATTTACTAGCCTCCATTGTCATTAGTTCCTATTTAACAGTATATCACTTTTTAAAAATTTTCAGTTCTAAAAATACATTAGGTTACTTGACAAAACTTGTTTTTAAAAATAAACTAAGTTACGAAATGTAAGTTATAGAAAAGGAGTTACTAATTATGCAAAATATTGGTTCAACTATTTTACGTGTCGTTCTCGGCATTATTTTTGCAGTACACGGTTTTCAAAAGTTCCAGGGTGGAATCAGCTATACTGCTGACTTCTTTGACAGTTTAGGTATACCAGGATTTATGGCATACATCGTTGCAATTATTGAATTAGTTGGGGGAATTTCCATTATCTTAGGATTAGCAACAAGAATTTTTGGGACTTTACTAACAATTACTATGATTGTAGCTATCTTTACTGCCAAACTTAGCATCGGCTTTATCGGAGCTAATGGATTGGCTGGTTATGAGTTAGACCTTGCATTAGGTGCTATGGCATTATTCTTTGCTTTTGCAGGGGCGTCTAGCCTCTCCTTAGATGCTTTACTTTTTGGAAAAGAGTAAAGCAAAAAACCTGAAGTCTTTTTCTACATGAAGAGACTTCAGGCTTACAATTATCCTGTTGCTATCTATTTATAAAACTTTAAAAGGGCCTGTGTACCATTATCACCATAGCCTTCTTCAACCAATTTCTCATACATCTCATATGCTAGTGCTAACCCTGGTAAAGTGATACCCATTTTCTTCGATTCATCCAAGGCAATCTTCATATCTTTTACAAAATGTTTAATATAAAAGCCTGGAGCAAAATCTTCTTTCATCATACGAGGTGCTAGGTTACTTAAAGACCATGAGCCAGCTGCACCTGACGATATTGATTGTAATACAGTCGGTAAATCTAATCCTGCCTTTAAACCATACGCTAGCGATTCACAAACTCCAATCATCCCAGAAGCAATGACAATTTGATTGCACATTTTTGTATGCTGTCCAGCGCCCGCTTCACCTTGATAAACAATGTTTTCCCCGAAATGCTTCATTATTGGCAATACCTTATCAAATGCATCTCGATCACCACCAACCATGATGGATAACGTGCCATTTTGTGCACCAATATCTCCGCCTGAAACAGGGGCATCTAACGCTTCGACACCGATTGATTTGGAATGCTCATAAATTTTCTTAGCCAAGGATGGCTCTGAAGTCGTCATATCTATGATTATATTGCCTTGATGTGCTGTTTGGAAAAGGCCATTTCGCCCAAAGTATACTTCCTCCACATCTGAAGGATATCCAACCATCGTAAAAGCAATCTCCTGATTTCTAAATGCCTCTGCTGGCGAACTTGCCCATGACGCCCCCAATGACACCAATGGCTCTGCTTTTTCTCTTGTACGGGTATACACTGTTACATCATGACCATTTTTTAATAAATGTTTAACTATACTAGCGCCCATTACACCTGTTCCAATAAATGCAATACGTTTTTTTGTCATATGTACGTGCTCCTTTGTTATAAATTGTCTAAGCACTCTTTAAGAGTCCTAACCTATATTTTAAGTTTAGGTGAATGAATAAAATAATTCAAACTCTTCCTACTATTTGTACTAAATTTTATATGTATGGCATATATACCGAATAAGCAAAAAAAAGAGCAAGTGATTGGGGGATCACTGCTCTAAAGGGGGAAATGAGAATGTTGCTGTGTTCATAGTAAGTTATTCCCCATTGAAATGCATTTTAAACATATATTTTAAAATGTTTTTACTCTGAATACTGGAACAATCTTTTAGTCTTCTTGGTCTTTTTCTTCATCAAATGCCATCTGTCTATAATAAGTATTCATTAACTGATCTAATCTGCGACTCAGTTGAATGGTTTTTGCATTTTGTAACCCGTTTTCTACACCTGAGCGAATCATCATCTCACGAGTTTGTTCCATTTGTTTCAAGAGTAGATTGACCATTCATACAACCCTCCACACACAAATAATCATACCATTATTATACATTTATATTTCATTTCTTACAGCATTAACTTACGACAATGTTCGACAAATTAACTTCTTGGGATTTCAGTATAAGTATATATAATTCGTCCATTTTGTTTGGCCTCACCCCTATAGTGTTTAAATAAAGGATGCTTTACTAGTATTTCCCGAAATTCGTAAAATTCTTCCTTTTGAATTTCAATACTTTTTATTTCCCCGTTTTGTAATTGTTTAAGCATATTTTCGTATTTTTCCATTTGTTTTATTCCTTTCATTATCATATTTTGTGTAATAAATTATGAATTATTTAAAAAAAGCTTTACGTTTACCAATTTTTCGTGCAAACTGTATATTATTAGTCGATGAAGGAGCTGACTGTCTGTGAAAATAGCTGAAGTTGGAAATATTATCGAGTTTAAAAATGGTCTCCAAGGAATTGTCGAAAAAGTAAATGAAAATTCGGTAATCGTTAACTTAACATATATGGAGAATTTTGATTCCCTTGAAATCGAAGAGAAAACGGTCGTCAATCATAAACGCTATAAAATTTTATATACTAATGAAGCTTAATAGTCTGAATAGTCCCTATTTGTCTTTATAGATGATATGGGGCTTTTTTTTTGATAAAATTAAAGTATGGAGGTCGAATATGCTAACTAATTCGAAACAAACAATACTATTTCTCCTTTCTTTATTATTCGTTTATGGTATGCTTGCTTTTACCTTTGCTAACCAAGCAGTATTTTGGTACATGTACGCATTTACTTTATTAGTATGTATTGCCATTGCCATTTTAGCTGGCTCAATTGAAGATCAATTACCAACATGGCAATTTTTACTCTTTGGTATTGGATATGGTACCATCACATATGGTGTTATTCGCTTCGGTTACTGGCTTGTTCCATATATTAATAATAGTTTAGTACAATCCGTTCAAAAATTTTTAACAAACTATGGACCACAAAATATTTGGCACTATGTTTTACTAGTATTTATCATTGCCATCGGTGAAGAGCTATTTTGGCGTGGTTATATCCAACAGCAGTTAAAACGCTTTATGCGTCCAACATTGGCTATTATAGTGACCTCTCTATTATGTGCGATTTCAATTGCGCTAAGTGGTTTTATTCTCGGCGTTATTGCTGCACTTGTAACAAGTATTATTTGGGGCTTTTTATATGAATGGCGTAAAAGCATGCCACTTGTTATTGTAGCTCATGTCGTTTTTGTACTATTATTATTTTTAGTGTTGCCTTTAACATCATAACATTAAAATTTGGAAACATTTTATCTTTACTAACGTTTAATATAGAAAAGGAGGGTTTTTTATGCAAAAAAAATTATTTTCAATTCTTGCATTATTACTAACAGCCGTATTAGTTGTAGGGTGCAACACCTCTGATAAAACAGAGGATTCAGATGCTCAACAAAATGAGCCATCAAATACTGCTGCCGATCAAAAACCATCTGGAGATGAAACAGCAGGCGAATCACAAGAGGAAGAAGATACACCTGCATCAAATGATACAAATACAGAGGATGCAACTAAACAGCCTCAACAAGATGTAAAATACGTACAAAAAGGTGAAGAGAAAACTGAAAAGGCAACTGCGTCTGAAAGTGTAGATCAAAGCTATAAACTACAACAGCTTCCAGGATTC
>NZ_DAMDAY010000202.1:0-3863 GCF_032093475.1 Lysinibacillus sp.
CGCGTGGATTAAAAATGTTTACTGAAGTGGATTTAGGCGTCAACCCTCCACCATTGGACCTCCGATTTGTACTTGATACACTTGAGGTGCGAGCATATGGGGATGTCATTTGGAGTCGCCCGTTTGGTAACGGTAAGCAATATGGCATCCATTTCAATGATCAAGGACCAGTAGAAGATTTGATTGTTGAAGAATTAAAGATGCGACGTAAAAAGGAAGCGGCAGAAGCGAAGAAACAAAATGATTTTTAATCATAATACTTTCACTGCCATATGACAGTGTGTCTCCATACAGGAGTAGTTTGAACGCACGGTAAATTCACTGATAGAAAATAAAGTTTTCTACTAAATTAAAATAAAAATATTTTGTAAAAAAAAGAATGATTTTAGAGGAATTTCACACACTTGTGTAGAAATATATAGTATAGCAGTTATAAAGGAGGAGTTTACATGTTAAACTTTAACATTCGTGGTGAAAATATTGAGGTAACTCCAGCTATTCGAGAGTATGTTGAGAACAAAGTCGACAAAGTGGAACGTTATTTTAACGAAGATGTTAACGCCAACGCTAATGTCAATTTAAAGGTTTACAATGACAAGCAAACTAAAGTGGAAGTCACAATTCCAATGAAAAACTTAACTCTGCGTGCTGAAGAGCGTCATAACGATATGTATGCTGCTATTGATCTAATTGTTGATAAATTAGAGCGTCAAATTCGTAAGCATAAAACAAAAGTAAACCGTAAATTCCGTGAGCGTGAAGGTGCAGGCCTTTATTTTGCTACTACACAAGCAGCCGCTGATGCCGCTACAGAGGAAGAAGAATACTCCATTGTGCGTACCAAGCAATTTGATTTAAAACCAATGGATCAAGAAGAGGCTGTTTTACAAATGAATATGCTGGGACATGATTTCTATGTCTTTACAGATGCTGAGTCAAATGGCACAAATATTGTGTATAAACGTAAAGACGGAAAATATGGCTTAATTGAAACAACTTAAACTTCATGATGACAAAGGCTCTCGCGATGGCGAGAGTCTTTTTTTGTATGGCTACTACTGTAAACGGGGTGACCGTTTGCATGAAACTGTTACACAATGGTAAAATGAAAGTTGAATCTATATAGGAAGTGAAAAACATTCATGGCAAACCTATTAAATAAATTATTTGATTTCAATAAACGTGAGTTAAAAAAATTAGAAAAAATCGCTGACCAAGTTGAGGGTTTCGCTTCTCAAATGGAACAGCTTTCAGATGATCAATTACAAGCGAAAACAGACGATTTTAAAAAGCGCTATGCCGATGGAGAGAAGTTAGATTCGATTCGTGCGGAGGCTTTTGCTGTTTGTCGAGAAGCGGCGAAACGTGTTTTAGAAATGTACCCATTCCGTGTTCAAATTATGGGGGCTGCTGCGCTTGATGAAGGTAATATCGCAGAAATGAAAACCGGGGAAGGTAAAACATTAACGGCGACGATGGCTGTTTATTTAAATGCGATCACTGGTAAAGGTGTACATGTTGTTACAGTCAACGAATATTTAGCAAGTCGTGATGCTGCTGAAATGGGACAGCTGTATAATTTCTTAGGTTTATCGGTTGGTCTTAACCTAAACAGCCTTTCAAAAGAGGAAAAACGAGCTGCGTATGAGGCGGATATTACGTATAGTACAAACAATGAGCTAGGGTTTGACTATTTACGTGATAACATGGTGCTTTATAAAGAGGAACGTGTACAACGTCCGTTGCACTATGCTGTTATTGATGAGGTCGACTCGATTTTAATTGATGAAGCGCGTACGCCATTAATTATTTCGGGTCAAGCTGGGAAATCAGCACAGCTTTATAAGCAATCGAATGCCTTTGTACGTATGTTAAATGCGGAAACGGATTATACGTATGAGGAATCAACGAAAGGTGTTACGTTGACGGATGCAGGTGTTGAAAAGGCAGAAAAAGCTTTCGGCATTGATAATCTGTTTGATTTGACACATGTTCGTTTAAATCATGCAATCAATCAATCATTAAAGGCACATGTTAGTATGCATAATGATGTTGATTATGTTGTGCAGGATGGCGAAATTGTGATTGTTGATGGCTTTACAGGTCGTTTGATGAAGGGCCGTCGTTATTCTGATGGCTTACACCAAGCAATTGAAGCTAAAGAAGGCGTTGAGATTCAAAATGAATCGATGACGATGGCGACCATTACTTTCCAAAACTACTTCCGTATGTATCAAAAGCTTGCAGGGATGACAGGTACGGCGAAAACAGAGGAAGAGGAATTCCGAAATATTTACAATATGAATGTTGTAGCTATTCCGACGAATAAACCGATTGCTCGTGATGATCGTGCTGACTTGATTTTTGCAACGATGGAAGGCAAATATAAAGCAGTTGCTGCTGATATTGCAGAGCGCCATAGAGCTGGCCAACCTGTTCTTGTTGGTACAGTTGCGATCGAAACATCTGAGATTATTTCTAAACTATTGGATAAGCATAAAATTCCACATAATGTCTTGAATGCGAAAAACCATGAACGTGAAGCAGAAATTATTGCGAATGCTGGTACAAAAGGTGCCGTAACGATCGCGACAAACATGGCGGGGCGTGGTACAGATATTAAACCAGGTGAAGGTGTACTCGAAATTGGTGGTTTAGCGGTAATCGGTACAGAACGCCATGAGTCACGTCGTATTGATAACCAGCTTCGTGGACGTTCTGGTCGTCAAGGGAATCCAGGGGTTACACAATTCTATCTATCTCTAGAAGATGATCTAATGCGTCGTTTCGGCTCCGATAACATGAAGTCTATGATGATGCGCCTAGGTATGGATGATTCTCAACCTTTACAATCTAAAGTTGTGTCGAGAGCTGTAGAATCAGCGCAGAAACGTGTCGAAGGTAATAACTTTGATGCACGTAAGCGTTTATTACAATATGACGATGTTCTACGTCAGCAACGTGAGATCATTTATAAAGAGCGTTATGATGTATTGGAAACAGAAAATATGCGTGTGCTCGTTGAGTCCATGATTCAAGAAACAATCGATAATGTTGTTGGCCTATATACGCAAGGTGAGCAAAAAGATTGGAACTTGAAAGCTATTGAAGATTTTGTAGCGGCTAACCTACTTGATGAAGGTCAACTTAAAGTGTCTGATTTCCAAGGCAAATCTGCTGAAGACATTAATCAAATGATTTCTGATGCTGTTCATGTTCGCTATGATGAAAAAGAGGCAGAATTGACACCAGAGCGTATGCGTGAGTTTGAAAAGGTTATTCTATTACGCTCTATTGATACGAAATGGATTGATCATATTGATGCAATGGATCAATTACGTCAAGGTATCCATCTACGTGCCTATGGACAAAATGATCCTCTTCGTGAATACCAACAAGAAGGTTTTGCGATGTTCGAGGATATGGTTGCTTCTATTCGTGAGGATGTTGCGAAGTATGCGATGAAGGCAGAAATTCGCAATAATCTAGAGCGTGAAGAGGTGGCAAAGGGCCAAGCAGTTAATCCAAAGGAAGAAGGCGGCGGCTCAGCTCCGAAAAAGCAACCAGTTCGTAAGGCTGAAAACATTGGTCGTAATGATTTATGCCCTTGTGGAAGTGGCAAGAAATTTAAAAACTGTCATGGTGCAGCTCAATAAAATAGGTGAAAAAGATCATTTTAACTTTATGTTGAGATGATCTTTTTCTTTGTGAAATCCCTCCATTTTGAAGGAAATTTAGTATAAAAAGTCAGAATTTATAGACAATTGGAAATTATCGGTATACAATAGCTGTAATAATAGGAGGTTAGTTGAGGGAATGAATCCTATTATTATCCTAAATTAAGTTGTTAACATTAAGTCTTA
>NZ_DAMDAY010000203.1:0-3860 GCF_032093475.1 Lysinibacillus sp.
TGAATTAGATTTATTATGTGAACATAAAGTTTCTGGGAAAAAAATTTATGTTGAGTGTAAAGCATATAGAGATAAAAAAATTGATGCCCCAATCATAAGACAATTATTTGGTACAGTTGTATTTGAGAACTATAGTGAAGGCTGGTTAATAGGTACTTCAGAATTTAGTAAAGATGCGAAAGGATTTTGTGAGGAGCTACCTAGTCGACCACTTGGTGATCGTATAGTAGTCTATTCATCAACAGATATTATTGAATCACTACAAGCATCTAAAATTATTAGCTCAATACCTCGTGAACATCTCGAACAACACCTTGATATAAACAGCATTGGTGAATGGTTTTTATTAATTACAACTTTTGGAAATTTTTGGGTAAGTACAATATTAAGTGCAGGCATTCCAACAAATGCTGTATGTTATTATGCAAAAACAGGCGTCTTAGTTGAAGATCAAGAACTACTAGATAACATTGCCTCTACAGATAGTAGTCTTTCTAAGTTAGATTTTTCTAAAATTATAAATACAAAAAAAGAGATGAAACCTTTGTTTGACTCTCAAATTGAAGTTGTAGAAGTTCAAAGAGGCGAAGATTGGAATGACTATCGACCTGCACGTCCACAGGATTTCGTAGGAAGAACTAAGGATATTCAAGAGATTTTTGATTTTTTTAAGAAGATTAGAGCAAATGAAATAAATACTAGGATTTTTGCTATTACTGGTAATTCTGGATTAGGCAAGAGTTCTTTGATTATTACTCTTTCTGAAAAAGCTAAAAATCGTCATCAAAAACAAAAATTATTTCTTTACGCTATTGATGTTCGTGCGGCTAAATCACCAGAATATATTTACTCCGCATTGTTAAAAACTTTACAAGAGGCCCAAATAAAAGGTTTTGGTGATCCAACTATTAAATTACAAATAACTAACGTAAACCATCCTTTAGAGTCTGAATCTATAGCTAAATACTTGAATAGCCTTGAAAGATCAAAGCAATTAGTAGTATTAGTTTTTGACCAATTTGAAGAATTGTTTAGCAAACCAGAGCTATTCGAACTATTTAATAATGCAACGAACATTCTATTAGATGCCGCTAGTTTAAAAACAAATTTATGCATAGGTTTTGCATGGAAGACTGATAGTACAACCCACTCGGAACATCCTGCTTATTTCTTCTGGCATCGTTTGTCAGATTATCGAATTGTAAGAAAATTAAATCCATTTTCTGTTAGAGAATCTAATGCTGTCATAAATAAGTTTGAGGAAGCAATTGGAGAAAAAGTTCATAGCGACTTAAGACATAACTTAATTGTAAGTAGTCAGGGTTATCCATGGTTGTTAAAGAAACTATGCATTCATTTACATGAAAAAATATTGTCAGGCCAAAAACAAGAGGAGCTTTTAGAGAATAAATTAGATATCTCAAGTCTTTTTGCTAGCGATTTAGAAGAGTTAAATCCTAATGAAGTTAGAGCTTTAAAATTTATTGCTCAAAGAGCACCTGTTGATCTTGTTGATACAATTGATACATGTGGAGAAGATGTAGTCACAAACCTGCTTCATAAACGACTAATCATTAAAAGTGGTATTAGATTAAATATTTATTGGGATATTTTTAGAGAATATATATTAACAGAGAGTATTCCTATTATTTCTCTTCGCTATTTACCATCAAATGATTTTCTAGCAATCTGGAATGTAGCGCAACATTTAACAGGCACTCCAATTTCCATTCCCGAATTGGAAATTAAAACGAATTTATCTGATGGTACTATTCAAAATATTGGTACAGACTTACTGACATTTGGCATTGCGGTAAGGGAGAATAGCCAATATTCATTGTCAGAGGAAATCTTAGCTACAGGGAATTCCATGGAAAGTATTCTCTCATTAATGAGAGAAAAATTTAAAAAACATATTATTACTTTAAGTTTAAAGGACTTACCTAATGGCACAAATATTACTTTGGCTTTCTTTATAGACTTAATGAAAAGTATCTACTCTAACAATGATTATGCAGATAAAACATGGAGATACTATGCTATCAGAATGTGTAAATGGCTAGAAATTACAGGCTTTTTATCTCGGTCAATTGAAACATACACATGGTTTTATAAAGATATAGGTTCTGTAAAAACATCTGTCAGTAACGTTAGACGCCAGCAATCTTCTTTTTTCATACCAAGAAATAGTCCTCAATTAACTATAAATATTTATAATGAACTTAAGGGTAAGAAAATTTCTGAATACAAAAATGGTAGTAGTAATGCCAAAGCTGTGGAAATTTTCAAGAGATATAATTTAGTTGATGATGATAATAAAATTAGAGAGGTTGAAGATATCGAATCTTATCTTTACGATGCGATTTCAAATGAGTTAAGTATCCAAGAAACCATATTAATAAAGAAACTGTATTCAGGAACTAAAAAATTAACTGCATCATTCGTTGGGCAGCTCCTGAGAGATAAGCATGATATTAAGTGGGCTGAAGGTACTGTGGAGTATGCAGGTAAAAAGCTAAACAGTTGGGCTAGCTGGTATGAAAATTTCGATTTATAAATTTTGGATACCAATTACCTTCAAGCCCTCCCACCTAACAGAACTCAAACCTTTGATAATCTAGTTTTCGTCGATTAGGTATTTAACAATGAGTAAATGAGATGTTTTCTGGGGAGTAAGTAATTTACCTCCCCCTTCAACTATTTAATCTATAGCTAAGTAAACAGCTATTTCATCGACTACTGCTTTGGCTGTTCTAGAAACCCCAATTAATGTTGCCGATGCCATGCCTGTCCATTCACCATAACCAACTAGCCAAAGGTTGTTTATTTTTATTGAACGCCCATCATTGACAGCAACAGTCTGATTAGGTTCTATCACTCCTAGACTCCTTAAGTGATTTAGGGATGCTTTGAAGCCTGTACACCAAATCACAGCATCAACCAATTGTGTTGAACCATCCTCCCAAACAACCGAATATTCTTTAAATGCTTTAAAGGGTTCTCTGCTATGTAATACCCCACGTTCACGTGCATCTTTGACACTATCAATCATGACAATATCCCCTAGACCACCAATGGGTTGATCAACTATTCGTCCCTCCTGTTGTGCCTTCAAACGTTCTGTTGCTCGAAGGAATAAAACACGCCCATCAACATCATCCGATAAAAATTGAGGAGGATTTACTGTGATCCAAATAGTGTCTGCAACTTCTGAAACTTCAGCAAGAATTTGAGCACCAGAGTTACCTCCTCCTATCACTAGAACCTTTTTATTAATAAAAGGTTCTGGATTAACATAATGTGCTGAATGGGTTTGTATTCCTTTAAATCTTTCTAATCCTTCGTAATGTGGAATATAAGGCTGACTCCATGTACCTGTAGCACTGACAACGGCCTTTGCTCGCCAATATTTATCACCCGCATATACATCTAAGCAGTCATTTTTTTCTCAATATGATCAACATGTATAGGTCGAATGACAGGAAATTGATAGCGTTGTTCGTATGCAGATAAGTATTGAATCACCTCATTCCGCGTTGGATAAGTTTGTTCAGTTTTTGGCATCATCCAGCCCGACAACGAACTCCAAGTATTTGGAGAAAAAAGACGTAAAGACTCCCAAGCATGTAACCATGCACCACCTGCCTGATTTTGGTCATCTAAAATCACAAATGGAATTTTCTTACGTTTTAAAAAATAGGCTGTAGCAAGAGCTGCTTGTCCACCACCAATAATGACTACATCTACTTCAGCTTGTAATTGAGACAAAGTATCGCTCCCCCCTTCTTTATTGTCATAAACAAAATCAAAAGCCCAATCTGTTAAACAGACTGGGCTTATTTCTTAAAATTTTCAAGTGA
>NZ_DAMDAY010000204.1:0-3594 GCF_032093475.1 Lysinibacillus sp.
AATACCACGTTCAATGAGCAGCTGACGGAAAAAGACTGGCATTAAACGTGAATGCACTACTGCTAGATCATGATCTACCATACTAATGAAAGACATTAAGTGTAGACATTCAGTTTCACCTAAATCATGTGGTAGCTGTACCACAATAAACTCATCTACATTGTCAGCTGTCATTTCTTTTAGCTGACGAATAGCTTCATCATTTGTTCGATACCCTCTACCTACCACAAGCGTTCGATCATCAAGCCAAACAATATCTCCTCCGTCAGAAACGGCCTCCCCAGAGAGTTCTCCAATGATCGGGATACCTCTATCTTGTAAAAAATTTTTATACACCGCTGCTTCTGGCTGTCTTAATGTTTTACCTGATTTTAGTATAATGGCCCCGCTAGGCGTGAATTTGACCGGGTCATGCGCATAAATGGAATCCAATCCTACTTCATCTGCTTCCGGCAAATAATCAATCGTATCAACATACTTTTCAAGAATTCCAACAAATTCAGCATATTCACTTAGAGCTTCCTCATAGTTAGGCTCTGATAAGTAGTTAAATGTTTTCCATTCATCCGCAAGATGTGCTTGGCTTCGGAAAGCGTCTTTAGGATGTTTTACTATAACGCGTTTCAAAGGTGCATACATTGATGAACAATAATGCATTCCTTTCACCTCATTTCCGTGTAGTGGAAAACGTTTCCGTTAAGAGGAAAGTTTATATGAAGAATATATTCGTTTTATGCTATACTGTCAATATATTTAGAAAACTTTTTATTTTTCTTTTATTGTTATGTAGTTACATTCTCGTAGAAAAACCTATACTGATCATGAAAGATATCAATTTGAACCTGACCTGAGAAACATTAACCACTTAGAAATTTTGGAACTAGACGTAGATGAAGAATAAAAATAAAATAGGATGAAGGGAGGTGGGACAAATGCAATTATTAGAGCGAGCTATGACGATTGCGAAGGTTTTAGCTTCTGAAGCAAATGACAGTAGCTTGTCCATTTCAGAGCTTTCTACAAAATGCGATTTACCCTTAAGTACTTTACATAGAATTTTAAAGGCCATGATTAAACAAGGTATGATTGAGCAAGATGAACAATCGAAGCACTATCGTCTTGGGACAATATGGATGGAGCTTGGACTACAAGTGTATGACACAATGGACTATATTAGTAAAATTAGACCTGAGTTAGAGCGCTTGGCAAGAGAGGTTGAAGAAAGCGTCTATTTAAGTAAGCCTGCCGGTTTAGATACGATTATTATTGAAAGAATAGACAGTGCAGCAAATCCTATTCGAATTTATGACCAGCTAGGTATACGGATACCTATGCATATCGGTGCGGCAAATAAAGCCATTCTTGCCTCTCTGCCCGACACACAATCCAAAGAAATTTTAGAGCAGCTTGTAATGCAAGATGAAATAGCTGAAATAGAGGAACAGCTTCGCCAAATTCGGCAACAAGGATATGCGATTAGTCATGGGGAACGATCTGCAGGTACGTCCTCCATTGCAGTTTCTGTTATAGATGGTTTTGGGGAAGTGATTGGGGCAGTAAGCATCGGCTTTGTGAATTTTAATGTCTCTCAAGACCATATTAATACATTAATTGAGCGTTTGGTTGATACTGGCAAACGTGTGTCAATGAAACTTGGTTATCGAGGGAAATGATAGAGGACCACTTTTTTTACGTTTTTTTGCCTGTAAAGGTTTTTTTCTTGAAAGGTTATGTGAAAACTGTTGCACTGAACGCCATCGTATGTTAAATTATTATGGTATGTGAAATACCGAACTGAAATAATAATCTTTCAGCATCAACAGTAAGGAGGGAATACAACATGCCAAAACAATGTGTAATCACTGGACGTAAAACTCGTACTGGTAACAACCGTTCCCACGCTATGAACGCTAACAAACGTACTTGGGGTGCTAACCTTCAAAAAGTTCGTATCTTAGTTGACGGTAAACCAAAACGTGTATGGGTTTCTGCTCGTGCATTAAAATCAGGTAAAATTGAGCGCGTTTAATCGCAGCTTCTAAAAAATCGATTTCGCATTGAGCGTAAATCGATTTTTTTCTTTCATTAGTATATAAATAGAAGTAAAGTAAAAAATCCGACTAACATCAGTCGGATTTTTTTACTTTCTTATCTTTTTTAAATAGGTTAATACAAGTACGCGTGATACTACTCACAAATTTCGGCAGCTGGAACGTATATACTTTCAGGACTCTCTCCCCCTTACGCTAATCTATGCTTCTTATCATTAAACATATGCCTCGTGAGAAAGATATAGACCCTGAAGTTCCTATTATTTCATTACTTGTGAATCGAGTTGTTCCTAAAGAAATTTCCTCATTCGTTGTTTCATATTTTACTTGTCGCAATGTCACTTCCTGAATAGGCTCTTCATGAGCAAAAAAGGACAAGTATCGGTATCGACTATCTGCATAAATCGTATGGTTACCTGGTAGTAAAAATTGCAACATATTTGAATGATTGATAATCTTCAGCTCAACATGAGGGTGCTCTTTTTGTAATCTATAAATGGAACGAACAGCTGCCTCATAATGATCTAAACGTCCACCCGTAACACCCGTCAAAATAATTTCTTGAGGCGCATACGTATAGGCTTTCAGCAAAGCTAGATCCGTATCTGTTTCATTTTTTTCTTCCTGAAAACGCTGCTGATCATCTGTTTGTGCCATTACCAATTGATACTCCTCGTCGGTTAAGGAATCAAAGTCACCAACAATGGCATGAGGGGTAATCCCATGCTCAATTAAATATAAAGCTCCACGATCCGCTCCAATAAACACGACATCCTGTTGTTGTTGAAATGAAGAGAATGAACAAAGTTCTTGTTTTGGTCCACCTGCACAAACAACGACTGTCGTCATCCTTTAATCGCAGCCTCACCAGCCGCTAAAATCTCTTGAAGTGCAGCTGTTCGATCTTCTTTACTATAAATTGCTGATCCTGCCACAAAAATAGTCGCTCCAGCCTGTGCACATGGAACAATCGTTTCAGCAGTAATACCTCCATCAATTTCAATGGCGATATCAAGACCTCGCTCTTTAATCATTGTCGATAATGCTTCAATTTTAGGCACAACAGAATGAATAAATTTTTGTCCACCAAAGCCTGGATTGACAGTCATCAATAATACCATATCAATATCTTCCAAAATGTGTTGAATGGATTCTATTGGTGTATGTGGATTTAATACAACACCAGCCTTTACGCCGTACGAACGAATTAATTGTATAGTACGATGTAAATGACGGCATGCCTCCACATGTACTGTAATATAGTCTGCTCCAGCTTTAGCAAACTGTTCAATATATTGATCTGGATTTTCGATCATTAAATGCACATCTAAAGGTAGTTCAGTTAAAGGACGGATTGCATCTAATACGATAGAACCAAATGAAATATTTGGCACAAAGTGACCATCCATTACGTCAATATGAATTAGTGTTGCACCCGCTTGCTCTACTTCCTTTACTTCTTCTCCTAATTTTGCAAAATTCGCTGCTAAAATTGATGGTGCTATTTGTATCATTATTAATACCTCGGCTTTCGGTCCATAAT
>NZ_DAMDAY010000205.1:0-3582 GCF_032093475.1 Lysinibacillus sp.
GATGACCGTTTCCCTAGATCTACTCCTCGTTTTATAATCCCCTTGCCAAAACGCCCCTCAATTTCATCGACTATTTTGAGAATAGGCTCATCTTTTACATGCTCTTGATAATTAAAAATCGATAATTGCTGGGTATAGTCCTTACGATCCACCACATTGGAAACTGTTACACCTAGTAATCTTATTGGAGATTCATCCCAATGCTTATCAAATAATGCACAAGCAATATCATAAATTTCTTCAAAACGATAAAGGACATTGGATATTGTTTTTGAACGCGTGTGATTATGCCAATCTGCATCACGTATTTGAATACTGATCGTAGAACCAGCTAAACGTTTGGCATCAAGGCGTTCTGCTACTTTTTTACATAGCCCTTCAATCGTCTTATGTAGTGTGCGAATATCTGTCACATCTTCTGGTAATGTTGTTGAATTTCCTACGCTCTTCGTATCAAAAATCGCCTCGGGATCAACTACTCTATGATCTATCCCATTGGCCCTTGCTCGAAGTCGCACACCATTCTTCCCTAAAATTTGCTTCATCTTAAACTCTTCTGCTTGAGCTAAGTCACCAATTGTAAAAATACCATGTGCATTTAATTTTTTTGCTGTACTTGCCCCAATACCATGCATATTGACAACCTCACGATTCCATAGCTGCTGTTCAATATCACGTATCCGTAAAATGGTTATACCCATCGGTTTTTTCATATCAGAAGCGGTTTTCGCTAAAAATTTATTGGGTGCAATACCGATGGAACAAGGTAAATCAAGCTCCGCTAACATACGCTCTTGTATTTCCTGGGCAATACTTAACGCATGTTTTTCCTTACTTAACTCTGTAATATCCATGTAGCCTTCATCGATTGAAACAGGCTCTACTAAAGGAGTATAGCTACGCAAAATCGTAAACATTTCTTTAGATGCTGCTCGATATTTTTGAAAATCCGGAGGCAATAACAAGAGCTCAGGACATTTACGTTTTGCTTCATGGACTGTCATTGTTGTATAAATACCGAGAGCTCTTGCTTCATAGGAACAGGTTACTAAAATGCCACGGCGCTCCTTTGGGTTACCTGCGATTGCGATGGGCTTGCCCTTTAAGCTAGGATCATGTGCCTGCTCCACTGAAGCATAGAAACTATTCATATCCACATGTAAAATTACACGTCCTTTATGAGTCATGTTAAATCACCTCTTTGTTCTCTTAGCTTTATTATACGCTTGCTATCCATTAATCAACAAATGCATAATCACCATTACTTTCGAGTATATCCTTTAAGATGATTAATGCCTGCTCCAATTGCGTTTCTGGTGCTGCAATGGCTAATCGAACTGCATTCACAGGCTTTGTATTCCCAACAGCGAAACGCTCCGCCGCATAAACTTGTACACCAGCTTTGGAGGCTAACAATTCAAATTGAACACCTGTAAATTTTTCAGGTAAGTGGAGCCATCTGAAAATACATTCGTCATCCCCTAAAATGTGATAATCTCCTAAATACTGATTAACAAGCGTATTTTGCTGCCTAGCATAGGCTCGATGTTTTTCTATAATCGTTTGCGCCACCCCTTCATGAATCAATCTAGCAGCAAGTTCCAGCATCATAGGAGAGATGGAAATGTTGATATTATAGAGAGTTTCCATAATTCTTTTGCGAAAAGTTGGAGGTGTCACAAGGAAAGAAAGCCGTAATCCTGGTGATAGCGTTTTTGACAGGCTAGCAATATAAATGACCTTGTCTGGAGCATAGGAAGCAATAGGGGCAAGCGCTCGTTCCTTAAGAAAGCTATAAATGGCATCCTCAATAACGATTAAATCTTTCGCTCTGGCCACTTCCGCAATCATTTTTCTCGTTTCCACGGACATCGTATGTGTCGTTGGGTTATGAAAATCAGGGATAACATAGATGCCTTTGATATGTTCATTTTTACAGGCATACAATAAACCTTCTCTTGTCATCTCGCCCTGGCATTGTTGTATGGCCACCAGTTGTATACCTAGCATATTAGCGGCTGTTTTAATGCCAGCATAGGTAATAGGATCTGTACCAATTCGGTCTCCGGGCTGAAATAGGGCGGCGAGTGTTCCCACAAATGCATTTTGTCCGCCAGCTCCGAGCAAAATAGGTTGATCGGTTTGAAAATTCACCAATTCAAAAAGCTTCATGACAGCTTCATTTTGCCAAGCATTTCCCTCTGGTCGTCCATATTGAAATAGCTTGCTAAAACTAGGTTCGTTCAACATCTTTTTCATAAATCGTGTAATATCATCATTTACAAAATTATCTGGTAACACTGAGCCCATTTCAATGATAGGCGTGGCACGATTCGTGGGGAGTAACATTTTGTTGCTAGCCGCATCCGTTGAAACAAACGTTCCACTCCCAATTGAGGCATAAATTAATCCTTTTTGTCCACAGAGCTTGAAGGCTCGTGTGATGGTGCTTAAATTGACATCTAAAAAATCAGCTAATTCACGCTGTGGAGGAAGTTTTGTCCCTGGCGCTAGCTTTCCATCCTTGATATCTTGTTCAAGTTGATGTGCGATAGCTATATATAATGGAGCCGAAATATGGCTAATATCTGGCTTCCAACTCATTGGGTATTCGTCAAATGAATTAATAGGCATTGAAGAAGCCCTTCTTTCTGTTAATTTGCATACAATAGTTTAATTGTCTTGCATACAATGATAATATTGTATGCACACGATGACAATGATATAATTTTTAAAAAATCAGAAAAAAAGGACCGATTATTATGCAATATTCAGAAAGAATCTTAAAAACCCCATCCTCATTTATTCGAAATATTTTGAAAGTAACAGATGCAGAGGATGTCATTTCCTTTGCAGGTGGGCTTCCAAACCCAATCTCTTTCCCTATTGACGCGTTAAGAGCATCAGTGGACCATGCCATTATGGAAAACGGCAGCCGTTTATTTCAATATTCATCAACACAAGGATATGCACCACTGAGAGAATACATTGCTGCGAAATATCAGCGTGTTCATGGATTAGATGTACAGGCAGATGATGTCTTTATTACTACAGGTTCACAGCAAGCACTTGAACTCATTGGTAAAGTACTCATCAATAAAGGCTATGGCATTATTATCGAAGAGCCTGGTTACTTAGGGGCGATTCAAGCCTTTACATTAAGTGAGCCAACTTTCTATGGGGTGACACTTGAAAACGATGGTCTTAACCTAGAGGAATTAGAGCGCGCCCTTCAACAGCCTAATGTAAAATTCATTTATACGGTACCAAACTTCCAAAATCCAACAGGGCTCACTTACTCAAAAGAAAAACGTGAGCAAATTTGCGAAATAGTGTCCAAATACGATGTTGCTTTAATTGAGGATGACCCATATGGCGAGTTACGATTCCAAGGCGAGCCACTTCCATATATCGGTGCTGGTAAATTAGAAAATAGTATTTTACTAGGTTCTTTCTCTAAAACGGTCACACCAGGCATGCGTCTTGGTTTTATCATCACGAAAAATAAAGAGCTTTTACAGCATATCGAAACAGCAAAGCAAGCTTCTGATCTTCATACAAATATTTTCTCTCAATATGTTA
>NZ_DAMDAY010000206.1:0-3557 GCF_032093475.1 Lysinibacillus sp.
AGTTGAAACAAACGATGAATGGATTGTTAAACGTACTGGTATTAAAGAACGAAGAATAACAAATGAAGAAGAATTTACAAGTGATATAAGTTATAAAGCCGTAAGAAATTTAATGGAACGATACGATAAATCAGTAGATGACGTCGATATGATTATCGTCTGTACATTAACTCCTGATTTCAAAACTCCAAGCGTGTCTTCATTAGTCCAAGCAAAGCTAGGTATTAAAAATTCTGGAACTATTGATTTAAACGCTGCTTGTGCAGGGTTTACTTATGGATTGCATGTAGCAAATGGATTAATTACTTCTGGTTTACACAAGAAAATTCTTGTTATTGGAGCAGAAACTCTATCTAAAGTTACTGATTATGAGGATAGATCTACCTGTATTTTATTTGGAGATGGTGGAGGAGCAGTACTTGTAGAGTTCGACGAAAAAAAACCAAGTTTTCTATCCTCACATTTGGGTTCAGAGGGGGAAAAAGGAAAAAGCTTATATTGTTCCAATTTATCAAATCGTATGTTTGAAGAGGATTTAATTAATAGTGATAAAATCGTTCAAAATGGACGCGAGGTTTACAAATGGGCTGTTACTACTGTTCCTAAAGGTATGCAAACTGTTATGAAAAATGCATCTATCCCTTTAAGTGATGTTGATTGGTTTGTACCTCATAGTGCAAATTTAAGAATGATTGAATCAATATGTGAAAAAGCTGATTTCCCGATAGAAAAAACATTATATAGCTTAGTTGATTACGGTAATACTTCGTCGGCTACAATCCCATTATCACTAGATAAGGGTATACTTGAAGGGAAAATCAAAAATGGTAACAAGATGTTATTGTATGGCTTCGGTGGTGGTTTGGCATATGCTGGATTATTAATTAATTGGAATATATGATAATTTGTTTATAGCTTTCTTATCTACTTCACACTTTCGTTGTTCATCAATCGGGCGCTTTTCTGAAATAGGAAAGCGTCTTTCTTCATGGAAAGGGCCAGATTGTTGAATAACAAATTTTCACTAAATATTACCAAGTAAGGGTTTGGGAACAATTTAATTACAATTTATGTCTATATTGAAAAAGGGAGGTGTCATTTTGTGGTTAATATTAGGTCTTATTGCTATAGTAGCAACTTTTATAAATCTTTATATGTATACAACAGGTAAAGATTATAAACTTGCGATGACAACCGGGTTATCATTTACAGCACTGACACTCTGTGCAGAACATAGCCTTGTATCTAATTGGGTAAAAGTTGAAGATTGGACGGCTTTATTGGATGTTGCACCTTCTATGGAAAAGGCGTTATGGTTTCTGACAATTGTTTCTATTTTACTAAATATAACACCTATACTTTTAGAACTAAAAAATAAAAAATAATTACTTATTGTTGTTCATTTGGATTTACAACGTTAAGAGCAAAAAGTCCCCAAATCTCGCTTTGGGAAGGTTATACTTTAATTAATTTAAAAGTATAGCGATTTTGATACGGAGGTGTTGAAATGTATACTCAAAAAATAATGTTAGCTTTATTTTTATTTATTTTTCTTTTAACAGGCTGTGGATTAGAAACGAAAACACTTACGGAATTTTATAAAAACGACCTTGAAGATGTTACTAAAATTCAAGTACAAGATGGAGGTACAGGTTATTCAAAAATCACAACAGATAAAAAAGTAATTGATGAGTTTTTGAGTGAAATCAAGGATGTACAATTTATACCTGAAGAAAATCAAGAAGATAGAGCTGGATTCCTTTATTCCATTACCCTTTATGAAGATGAACAAATGACTTTTATATTTACAGAAAATTATGTAAATGACTATTACTATTATACAGAGCCTGATATTTATCCAATAGTTGATAGCTTTTATAAAAATCTCAAAGTTGAAGAAGAATAAGCATTTCCTTATGCAACTAACGATGTCCCTAAGAATGGTAGGTTAGTATTTAAACTAACGGGATACTTTAGTGTAACATGGATTTATAACGCATACATCAATAAACAAAAAAACGTTCCCAAAATCAAAGTTAGGTAACAAAACTTCGTTTGGGGAGCATTTCTTTTTCAACTAACGGAGTGCTTGAGTTGAATAACGATCTTCAATAATCGGGCGCTTTTCCGTAATAAGGAAAGCGTCTTTCTTCATGAAAAGGGCCAGATTGTTGAATAAAATCATTTTCAATTACATTATGTTATCAAACTTGGGTTTGGAAGGTTTTACCTCCATTAACTTAGCAAATCGGTAGAATAGTCAGTAAAATTCCGAGAACACTAAAATGAGGTGTTTTCATATGAAAAAAATTCTTATTTTAATGATTGCTATCTCTCTTTTTACTGTTTTATCGAAGGCGATAGCTACGACAAATGACTATGATGAAATTGCTAGGTCTGATAAAGTGGGCGTTACCATTTATGCAAAAAAGCTAAATGGATATGGATTATATACAAATTTTAAAATTGATTTTCAAGGTAGTATCCTTTCAAAACCTTATTGGATAAACACAACAAGTCCTACTTGGTCTCCTGAAATTATCTACGAGGATATCAGTCAAGATGGAAAGAAAGAGCTAGTTATAATTTTGACTAAAGATATTGGCACGGGTGTTTTAGAACGCGAAGTTCATGTTTTTCAAACGCAACCGCGAAAATCAGATAAAACACAGAGTCAGATACCAGTTGAAGTACCTGTTGATGAACCATTAGCGATATTATTAAAAAACGTAAAGACCGAGTTAACACCAAACAAGGCAAGTGTTAGTATTGGTGACAAGAAATATACAGTTGATATTAAACCTTTGGGTATCCAACCTGGAAATTTATTTGATGAGATATACTTTGGTAATCTTATCAACTTTGAAATAAAAAACAATCAACTTGTTGCAAAGCTCGGAGGACAAATCTCTCCTGTAGGAGGATATATAGGGGATATTCAAATCATCTATATATACAAAGATAAAATGTATCAAGTAAAATCAATTAAATTTATACCTCATGAATAAAGAACGGTCTTCCACAATCGGGCGCTTTCCTGGAAAAATGGAAAGTGCCTTTTAGATTAATTAGAGTTCAAAACTATCACTATTTTTTAGGTTGTTGAATATCCTTGTATGAAAAAATCTTTCATTGAACATAATAGAATTTAGAATTAATAGATTTATAGGTAGGAGAGTGAAAGACACATGTTATTATCCGAAGCATGGAAAAGGTATCAACAGGATAAAAAAATCGAGGGATATTCATCGCTTACATTAAAAACATATTGTTTTCAATACAATCTATTATTACGATTTTTTGGTGATATTGATATGAACGAATTTAATACAGATAGATTAAAGGAATATTTAATACGATCAGGAGACCACTTAAAGCCTTCCAGTTTAGGACATAGGATTCGTTGTGTTAAATCATTATTTAGATGGTCACATGAAGAAGGTTATACTCTAAAAAATCCTGCAGCTAAATTAAAAGAGCCGAAATTAGGTAAAAGGATTCCTAAATTTCTCTCAGAATTAGAGATAGAACATCTAAGGGAAGCTTGTCAAACAACG
>NZ_DAMDAY010000207.1:0-3538 GCF_032093475.1 Lysinibacillus sp.
TGAACCCTGGTAACACAGATGCTATGATAAAACATCTTTTACCATTAGCAGCAGTCACAACACCTAATCTTTTCGAGGCTGGACAATTAGCTGGGACAGGTACACCCAAAACAATAGATGAAATGAAAACTGCAGCACGAAAAATCCATGAACTAGGTGCAAAAGCTGTTGTCATCAAAGGTGGAAAAGCACTAGCAACAGAAAAAGCAACAGACCTATTCTTCGATGGAGAAACATTCTTCCTATTAGAATCTGAGAAAGTTGCTTCGACTAATAACCATGGTGCAGGCTGTACATTTGCTGCTTCTGTAACGGCAAACCTTGCCAACGGTCTTTCTATTAAAGATGCTGTTATTGAGGCAAAAGAATTTGTATCAGCTGCCATCGCACATGGCTGGGCTCTAAATGACTATGTTGGTCCTGTCATGCACGGAGCAAAATCCCGTTATGGTGCTCCACAAGTAACAGTAACTGAAGTTTAATTATGAAAGGGATGGCCTCAAAAGTTATTTGAGACATCCCTTTTCTTTACAGATATTTCTCCATCATCTCAAGCCGATAATCCCATGGGTCATTTATTGAGATAAATTGGGCTAAAGCCTTACTTTCCTTTTTACGCTCAGCACGTGCCTTTGCTCGCTCTGAAGCAGTTTCATGCAACTTCGTTTCCTCCACCGTTTCGGGGATAGCACGGGGAACTAACGCAGATTTTTTGTTGTCATCTAATGCTACAGAGGTTAATAATGCAGTCGCTGCCACCTTTCTTTCCCCTGTTTTCAAGTTTTATTTAATTTTCAGAATATTACAATCTTTAAACGATTCTTTATTGTTTACGTATCAGCTAAAGTTAAAATGGGACAAGATACGTTAGGACTTCGTATCCCATATATTAGCTGTATGGGAGGGGAAAAGATGAAAAAAAACAAGATAGAGGACGTAACGGAAGAATCAGGATTACTAGCAGGAGAAATCACCTCTTCAAAAGTTGAAGTAATTTCTTCCATTATATTAACACTTGGTTACTCATTATCCACCCTTGCCACCATATTAGCTCTGCAGGAGGAGGAAGAATTAGCACAGGCCAAGACAACTGAAACCCAAGATCAAAATCTTTATATGAGGCAAATGTATAAGCAGCTACAAAATATGAACAATCGTTTAGATGCGATAGAGCGCAAGCTTAATCGATACTAACGAATACATAGCCTACACAAAAACTCAATAAAAAACCGCGACTCTCCGTCATAAAAGAGAATCGCGGTTTTTTACTATACTATGATAATGAGCTTCATTTTTCTTCCTTTTTCACAGCAACCTGTATACCTGTTAAAGGAACGTCATCTATTGTACCAAGATAGAGTTCGTTATTACCGAAATAATACTCCCTCTAACAGCTGGAGCTGTCTACACACACGATTTAGGAAGAAGTCATGGTTGCAATATCTATTAGGATGTGAAGATGGATATAATACAAAACGACACATTTTGTACATATTTATTTTCACACTCCCTATATTGATACATTACAATAATTTTTTCAAGAATATTGCTTAAAAATTTATCATAGATTAAGAGATGATGATTCATTTACCTTGAAGACGTCTCAGAATTATTAGAGAAATGTATGAGTTTGTTTAGTTAATCATTCTCGCTAAATTTTACTTGCCAGTCTAAAAAAATCTTGGCGTTTATTTATCTACTTCCAAAACAAAGTGTAAGTAGCAATAACTCCGAGGCTCAATGTAAATAAATCATGAATTTTTAATACCAAAGCAATCAATTTCCCTTTGCGAATTTTTTTTACTATACTAAAAGGAGAAATGATCGAGAGGAGTGTTAAGATGCAAGAAGTACAAGTAGAGACGTTGCAAGAATTGCTGAATTCTTTCGCCAACAAAGACGTTTATATTCATCTTGAGACGACAAACGGTTCTTATGCAGCACACTATGATGAAAAATTCTTTAATGCAGGTGCTTTTATTCGCAATGCTAAGATTAATTATGAGCTTGCTAAAGTGGTAGATCATGCACCGCATCGTGTTGGTTTAAAATTACCTCATGGTTGGGTTTATGCACAAGGCATTACACATTTTGAATTAGATGATTTAGGCCGTTTATTAATGGCTGGACTAGACTATTCTGGAAAATTGGCGATTGCACTTGAAATTAGTGAAACGCCATTTAGTTACTAAGGGGGACGATTATTTGAATTTACAACCACAACGTCATATTTTAATTGTGTACCCTCACCCAGATGATGAGGCTTTTTCAGTTGCCGGTACAATCGCCTACTATACAAAGAAAATGAATACACCTGTTACATATGCCTGTTTAACATTAGGCGAAATGGGACGTAATTTAGGTAATCCACCCTTTGCAACGCGTGAGTCCTTACCTGAAATCCGCCGTAAGGAACTAGTAGCAGCAGCAGAGGCAATGGGTATTCAAGATTTACGTATGCTTGGTTTGCGAGATAAAACAATTGAATTTGAAGATGATGAGAAAATGGTAAAATTAGTGGAAGGTCTAATTGAAGAGCTAATGCCTTCTTTAATTTTCACATTCTTACCTGGTTTTGCAGTTCATCCAGACCACGAAGCAACAGCGCGTGCTGTTGTAGAGGCTGTACGCCGTATGCCAAAGGCTGCTCGTCCACAAGTATTTGGATGCGCTTTTGCCAATGATACGATTGAAAAAAATGGTGAACCGCATATTGTCTACGATATTCGTGAAATGAGAATGGACAAATTAAAAGCATTACAAGCCCATGCATCACAAACGGGCTGGATGATGCAGGAAACTGAAAAACGCATTGATGACGGTGAACCAATGAGTGAGAGCTGGCTCAATGTTGAAAAATTCTATATTGTTGATCCTGACAAATATGTAAAATAAAAAACGTTCTGTTCTCATTTTATCTTTGAGAACAGAACGTTTTTATTAGGAAGCTCTTACTTTATTCATAATATGCACAACCATGGTGATTAGAAAAGCAACTACTAAGAATAAGAAGAATAAATAATGTGGTATATGGATATTGACAACACTCACTAACATTTTTAAGCCAATGACCCCAATAATTATAAAGGCTGTTGCTTCGAGCTCAGGAATTTTTTCGATAATGATTAAAAAAACACCTGCAATCGTTCTCATCATTAAAATCCCTAACATTCCTCCAATTAAAAGCACCCACACTTGATCTGATACGGCAAAGGCAGCAAATATGGAATCGATTGAAAATGCAATGTCCATTAGTTCAACAGAGATGACCGTTGCCCAAAAGGTGCCAAAAAAACGTACCATCCATCCTGATTTTTTTACTTCTTTCACACTATCTTCATTCCCTATGTGAAGAAAATGAGCCACACAGAGCCAAGCCAAATATAAAGCACCTAACACTTTAATAAACCAAAACTCTACAAGGTATACCCCTATACCAATGAATAAAAATCTAAAAAAATAGGCACCTAACATCCCATACATTAACGCTCGTTTACGTTGTTTATCTGGTAAATGTTTAACGAGTACTGCTAATACT
>NZ_DAMDAY010000208.1:0-3407 GCF_032093475.1 Lysinibacillus sp.
GTGGTAAGAGAGATCGGTTTCGAAGCAAAGCTGATCACTTTAGTGTCAAGAAAGATCGGTTTCAAAGTCATGATGATCACTTTAGTGGTAAGAGAGATCGGTTTCGAAGCAAAGCTGATCACTTTAGTGTCAAGAAAGAACAGTTTCGAAGCGATGTTGATTACATCCTTAGTGAAGAAATTTGGCAAGAACACAAAATTATGGAGAACTGAGGGTAAGTCACTTTTCATTGCGGTATGAACTATTCTATAATAGAAGTAATAGAAAGGGATGGAAGGTGGTCAAATGGACATTTGGCGATTTATGTTGTCATGTTTGACCGTCTTAGTACTAAGTGGTTGTGCAATATCAATCGATGAACCGAATCCGCAAGCAGAGCCAGACGGTGAGCAAGCAGGAACGGAGCAAGATATGACGCAGGATGAGCAACAAACAGAAGATGAGGAAAAAGCCTCTAAGAATATGTTGACGCAAATTTTTGAACATTTTTTTGAGCCATCAGCAGAGGATTTATCGCAAATTGATGAAGAAAACGCAAAGCAACTACATTACTTGGCACTGGGAGATTCGTTAACAGATGGTGTCGGTGATGAGTATAGTCAAGACGGTTATGTTGGAAGATTAGCAGATTCATTGCTGGCGTGGCCCTCGATTTCGGACGTAGATGTCGATAATCGTGGAAAACGTGGTAGGCGCAGTGATCAACTTCTAAAATTAGTGAAAAAAGGGCATTATGATGAAGAGTTGCAACAAGCGCAGCTCATTTCATTAACAATGGGCGGCAATGATGTCATGAAAGTTGTCAAGCAGGATTTGTTTAATTTGAAGCGTGACGCATTCGACAAGGAATTGAAGGCCTATAAGGAGCGCTACAGCAAAATCGTAGCAGGCATTCGCGCAAAAAATCCAACAGTGCCTATTCTACTCATTGGCTTCTATAATCCATTTTCGATTGTGACCAATGAGGCGAATGAATTTGATACAATTATTACAGAATGGAATAATGTAATTGAAGAAGTAGCGAGTGAAGATTCAAATGCTTGCTACGTTTCAGTAGAAGATTTATTCGATTCAAATGAAGAGCTCGTCTATCATACAGATTTTTTCCACCCGAATGCAAAGGGATATGAAAAAATGACCGAGCGAATACTAGCAGCAATGGAGCAGTGTGGCATGGAAAAGAAGATTAACAAGGCAATAGGCTTCGAGGAGTGACAAAATGAATAAATGGAAAGTCGCATTTTTCGCCTTAGCGGGCACAGTGCTTTTTGCAATCCTCCTCGTCGTTTTTTTAGCAACTAGACCAGTGGATGACGTCAATGTTGCGAAGAGTTCTGCAGGTGAAAGTGAAAGCAAAGGGAATGTACTCGTTGTGCAAACCACAACAAAGGAATTAGAATCGATATCAAAAAAATATTTAAAGGATGCAGCGAAGGGCTCTCCTTTACCGCTTGATTTTACAATCGGTGATGATATTCAATTAAGAAGCACATTAACCGTGTTTTATACGGAAATCCCGATTTCGATGAATTTTGATCCGATTGTGGATGAAAAGGGTAATATTATTTTAAAACAAACGGGCATGAATGTTGGACTATTGAATATTCCACCGGAGACGACAATGAAAATTATGCGTGATTCGGTGGAATTTCCCTCATGGATTACAGTGAATCCGAATAAAGCAGAAATCTATATTGATTTATCGCGTATTAACATCGCTTCAGGATCACGTGTTCGTGCCAAAGAGTTAGACTTACCAAAGGATAAAATATTATTAGAAATTATTGTTCCTGGTGAATAAGGAGTGAGATGAATGGCAAAGCAATATGCAACATTTGCGGGAGGCTGTTTTTGGTGTATGGTCAAGCCCTTTGACGAAACACCTGGTATTGACTCGGTGATTTCTGGCTATACGGGTGGACATGTTGTCAACCCCACATACGAACAAGTATGCTCAGAAACGACAGGACATGTAGAGGCTGTTCAAATCGTATTTGATGATGAATTATATAGCTACGAGCAATTACTTGCAATTTATTGGACATTGATCGATCCAACAGATGCAGGGGGTCAGTTTTATGACCGTGGAGAATCTTACACAACGGCCATTTTTTATCATAACGAAGAACAACGTGAATTAGCCGAACGTTCGAAGGCAGATTTAGAAGCATCTAAGAAGTTCGATAAGCCGATTATGGTCAAAATCTTACCAGCTAGCACGTTTTATCCAGCTGAAGATTATCATCAACAGTATTATAAGAAAAATCCAATGCACTATGAGCGCTATTCGATTGGCTCAGGTCGTCGAGCGTTCCAGGAGCATCACTGGGGGAATAAACATGAATAAAGAACAACGTTTAAAAGAACTAACAGATATGCAATATTATGTCACGCAGGAAAATGGCACAGAGCCACCATTCCGCAATGAATATGACGAGCATTTTGAGGAAGGCATCTATGTAGATATTGTTTCTGGAAAACCATTATTCAGCTCGTTGGACAAATACAACTCTGGCTGTGGTTGGCCAGCATTTACAAAACCGATTGAAAAAGAACAAGTCACAGAGCACTTCGATACATCTCACGGCATGCGTCGTGTAGAGGTTCGCAGTAAAGAAGCAGACTCTCATCTCGGACATGTCTTCCCAGATGGTCCAAGTGAATTAGGAGGCCTGCGCTACTGCATTAATTCAGCAGCCCTACGATTTGTCCCAAAAGAGGACCTAGAAAAAGAAGGCTACGGCGAATATCTTTCATTATTTAAATAACGACACCTAGCAGGAGCAATCTTGCTAGGTTTTTTTGTTGATCATCGGGTTGGATATCCGGAGCGAAAGCTGCTATTGGAAGTGGAGGATAGCAATGTCAAAATTGAAGGAAAGCCGTACAAAGCGAGGAGTTTAAAACTCTTGTTGATGGATAAAATCAAGAAAGTGGTGGATAGAACGCGCAAAGTGAAGGAGTGCCGCATAAAGCGGAGGATAAAATCCTCTAATCGAAGGATAAAGCTAGGAAAGTAGTGGATAGAAAGCCCAAAGTGAAGGATAGCAGCATAAAGCGGAGGATAGAATCCTCTAATCGAAGGATAAAATCAAGAAAGTGGTGGATAGAACGCGCAAAGTGAAGGATAGCCGCATAAAGCGGAGGATAGAATCCTCTAATCGAAGGATAAAACTAAGAAAGTAGTGGATAGAACGCCCAAAGTGAAGGATAGCCGTATAAAGCGGAGGATAGAATCCTCTAATCGAAGGATAAAACCAAGAAAGTAGTGGATAGAACGCGCAAAGTGAAGGATAGCCGCATAAAGCGGAGGATAGAACCCTCTAATTGAAGGATAAAGCCAGGAAAGTAGTGGATAGAACGCGTAAAATGAAGGATAGCCGCATAAAGCGGAGGATAGAATCCTC
>NZ_DAMDAY010000209.1:0-1939 GCF_032093475.1 Lysinibacillus sp.
TATTTCATCACCGACAGGATTCACTAAATGGAATAAAAATTCAATGTTCCCTTCCCCTCCTGTTATAGGTGAAAAGGAGGCATCTTTTACAACAAAGCCAATTTCTGTTGCCATAGCAGCTGTTTTTTCCAATACTTCGAGATGTACTTTTTTATCACGAACAATACCTTTTTTACCAACCTTGTCTTTCCCAGCTTCAAACTGTGGTTTCACTAATGCCATCACATCGCCACCTGGAAGCAACAATGTTTTTAATACAGGTAAAATGAGCGATAAGGAAATAAAGCTAACATCAATGGTTGCAAAATCAGGTAGCCCTTCCGTTAAATCAGCGGCTGTTGTATAGCGAAAATTGGTTTTCTCCATGACCGTGACACGTTCATCCGAGCGAATTTTCCAAGCTAACTGGTTAGAGCCCACATCCAATGCATAACAATGTCTTGCTCCATGTTGTAGGGCACAATCTGTAAAGCCGCCTGTAGAGGAGCCAATGTCAAGCATTAGCTTTCCTTCTACAGTCATATCAAAAATTTGTAGGGCCTTTTCAAGCTTTAGGCCACCACGACTAACATATTTTAAATCAGAGCCCTTCACTTGTAGAGGCGCATCGATGGCAATTTTTTCTCCTGCCTTATCAATACGTATTTCATTTGAAAAAACAAGACCTGCCATAATGGATCGTTTTGCTTTTTCTCTTGTCTCGCAAAGCCCACGCTCTACAAGTAAAATATCTACTCTTTCTTTTGGTTGTTTTGTCATTATTTATTCAAACCTACTTGCTGTTTTTGTTGAAGTAATACGTGCATACGTGCAACCGTATCCTCTGCTGTCATATGAATTTCTGCGAGTAACTGATCTACATTACCATGTTCGATATATTGATCTGGAATTCCCATGCGATCAATAAGTGCATTTAGATAGCCATGATCATGAGCAAACTCTAATACGCCACTACCAAATCCACCTTGCAGGACAGCTTCTTCAATCGTTAAAATTGGCTTATGACTAGATAAAATACGATGTAGCATTTCCTCATCCATTGGCTTGATGAAGCGAGCATTAACTACTTCAATCTCAATACCTTGTTGTGCCAGCATTTCAGCTGCCGCCATTGCCATTGGAATCGTCGTTCCAAATGTTAAAATAGATGCGTCTTTCCCCTCGCGCAAGACTTCCCAGCTTCCAATTGGTAAAGCGATAAGCTCTTCATCTAATGGTACGCCAATCCCATTCCCACGTGGATAACGAAGAGCAATTGGGCCACCATCATATTCAATCGCTGTCTTTACCATATGCTGACCTTCATTTTCATCTTTTGGCATCATAATAGTCATGTTTGGAATATGGCGAAGGAAAGCAATATCAAATACACCTTGATGGGTTTCTCCATCCGCTCCAACTAAACCAGCACGATCAATGCCGATAAAAACATTCAAGTTTGGACGAGCAATATCATGTAATACTTGGTCATATGCACGTTGCAAGAATGTAGAATAAATGGCTAAAAATGGCTTCATTTTTTGAGTAGCTAGCCCTGCAGCCATCGTTGCTGCGTGTTGTTCAGCAATTCCTACATCAAAGAAACGATTTGGGAAATCCTTTTGAATACCTTGTAGCTTCGACCCAACAGGCATTGCTGGCGTAATCGTCACTACTCGCTCATCCTCATGAGCAATTTTACGAACCGTTTCTGCAATTAAACTACTCCACGCTGGTCCTTTTGCTTCAGATTTAACAAAGGCACCGTTTTCAATTTTATAGGGACCTGTCCCATGCCAATTACCAATAGTATCATCCTCGGCAGGTTTATAGCCCTTTCCTTTTTTTGTAATGACATGGACCAAAACAGGCCCTTTCACTTTTTTAGCATGTGATAATGTCATTTCTAGGGCTTCGAAATCATGTCCATCAATTGGGCCCAGATATTTAAAACCTAGCT
>NZ_DAMDAY010000209.1:1949-3341 GCF_032093475.1 Lysinibacillus sp.
AGCTCCTCAAAAAACACACCGGACACCACTAAATATTTTAAGCTGTCCTTAAGGCGCTCTGCAGTAGAAGCAAGCTTGCCTCCTAGCACTGGAATTTTATTTATAAGTGACTCTAGCTCTTCCTTCGCTTTTGAGTATTCCTTAGCTGTACGTAAACGACCTAATACATTGTGTAATGCTCCAACATTTGGTGCAATGGACATTTCATTATCATTCAGAATGACAATCATATTTGTTTTTGCATGTCCAATATGATTTAACGCTTCAAGTGCCATTCCGCCTGTTAAAGCACCGTCCCCAATAATAGGGATTACATAGCTATGTTCTTTTTTAATATCACGTGCCGCTGCCATACCCATGGCTGCTGATAAGGACGTCGAGCTGTGACCTGTTTCCCACTCATCATGTTCACTCTCCACGCGCTTCGGGAATCCACAAAGCCCTTTGAACTGACGTAGTGTGTCAAATTGACTCGCACGACCTGTTAAAATTTTATGCACGTAAGCTTGGTGGCCAACATCCCACAAAAACTTATCTTTTGGACTGTCAAACATTTTATGCAGCATTATCGTAAGTTCAACTACACCTAAATTTGGCCCGATATGCCCACCTGTGACAGAACATTTTTCGATTAAGAAGGTACGAATTTCTTGTGCAAGTTGCTCAAGCTCCTTCTTATTTAAGTTTTTTAAAAAGGATGGACTAGTTATTTTATTTAAATCCACCTTTCTCACACACCTTTTCAATAAAATATTCACCGCAATTGTGTTTCCACCATTATAGCAGTGTTATCAATATGCTAAAAGTACGAGCACTTCATTGAATGCAAATTGCAAACGTTCCCACCTATTCTAGCATATTCTTTTCCTTCAACGCCTTGATTTTCTCTCTTAGTTTTTACGATGAACAATATACGCAGCAAAGTCGCGTAATAAGCTGGTATCGATTGGTAATTGATCGAGTGCGTTAATGGCATGTTGATAATGCTCAGCAAGCTTTTCTTTTGCTCCCGCTAATGTTAAAAGCGCTGGATAGGTGCTTTTATCACTAGCGATATCTTTCCCTGCTGTTTTCCCTAGTTCTTCAGTTGTTCCTTCAATATCTAAAATATCATCCTGAATTTGGAAAGCTAGACCAATGTGATGTGCATATTTCTTTAATGTAGCACGATCTTGATTGGACACATCTGCTAACACGGCTCCCGCTTCAATACTAAAGCGTAATAATGCACCTGTCTTATTGACATGGACCTGTTCTAGCTCTGTTAAATTAAGCTGACGTTGCTCTCCTTCCATATCAAGTACTTGACCACCAACCATGCCTTCTGCTCCTGCTGCGACACTTAATAATTGGACAAGTTCAATGCGCTTTTCAGCAGACAATTCCATACGT
>NZ_DAMDAY010000210.1:0-3260 GCF_032093475.1 Lysinibacillus sp.
ATGATACAAAGGAGCAGCCTCTTTTTACATGTAAAAAAGTATCTCGACGTGGTCGTGTGCATTTTCGAGGCAAGGATTTAGTAACAGGAAAAGACTATATGATTGCATACGATGGCTGGCAAATCATGATACCTGATCTTCTAATTACGGATGGAGAACAACAAATCAAGCTCAGCAAAGAAATGGAGGACTGGTCTGTTTTTACTGTGAATGAGCAGCCCATTGCACGCTGGCAAGCTACTTTCTGTGACACTCATTTTGACATCACGTTGCAGGTGGAAGACAGTAGTCCGATTCAGCATGAAGCCTTCTTCATTGCCATTGGACAGGCTGTGTTGTTTGTTGGGGCATAAATTCAAATGAGATCAGCTTTCAGGCTGGTTTCATTTGCCTGTTCAGTGGGGAAAGAAAGTACCAATAAATGAGTGGTCGTCACCTCCTTTATTAATTGACGTATGTGCAACGCGATGCTACAATTATCTCGAATTCGAGATAATACAATTTGCTGCAATGACAAATCAAAAAGGTGAGACATGTCATTCAATATTTTTAATCGATCAAGGAAAGGTGCTTAGACTATGGTAAACATACTTCCAGCTAAAGAAATTTACTTACAAGGAAATGAGCATGCCCTATTGCTATTACATTCCTTTACTAGTCATACAAGAGATATGAAGAAGGTTGCTGCTAAGCTACATGAAGAGGGTTATACATGCTATGCGCCGCTATACCGTGGACATGGCAATGCACCAGAACAATTATTACAATATAATGTAAACGACTGGTGGCAAGATGTCGTGAATGCCTATCAGTTTTTACTCGATGAAGGCTATCAAAAGATTTCTGTTATCGGTATCTCCATTGGAGGTATTTTCACGTTGAAGCTTGCACAATTAGAACAGCTCGAACAAATCATCGTTTTATCTGTACCGGTTGAGAAGGAACCCGAACAACTAAAGCAAAGAATCATGGACTATGCTTATAATTATAAAAATATAGAGGGCAAATCAGCACTTCAAATTTCTAACGAAATCGAGCCATTTACGAACATGCCGTTAGATTCTTTTATTGCATTCCAACATTTTATCAAAGATACAATGCAACATCTCAATAAAATTACAATCCCAATCGCTATCTTCTATGGTGAACGAGATGAAGATGTATACGCCCAAAGCGCTGAAACAATTTATCAGCAAGTCCATTCCTCTAAAAAGAAACTAAAGGGCTTTGCAAACTCCAAACATTTAATGACTTTAGGTCGAGATCAAGAGGACATTATGAAGGAAATGATGGAATTTTTACGGTTGAATAATGGGGATCTTACCCAATAGAGAGTATTGACTACCACTCAAAATCATGATATTATCATCTCGAATTAAAGATATTTTAATTCGAGATAATTTTAAAGTATATCTCGAATTCGAGACAAATAACAAGAATGGTTTTGACGTTTTGACAAACCCTATAGGGAATCAACATGAAGTACAGGGAGAGATTTTACATGCTAACAATCACAGGACACCATCATATCTCAATGATTACAAAAAATGCACAGGAAAATCATCAATTTTATCATCAAATTTTAGGGCTTCGTCGAGTGAAGAAGACCGTCAATCAAGACGACCCAAGTATGTATCATCTATTTTACGGTGATTTAACAGGTAGCCCAGGGACAGGCCTCACATTTTTTGAATTATCGCACGCAGGTCGTACACATCGTGGGACAGATGCCATCACGAGAATTGGTTTACTTGTTCCTTCTTACGATAGCTTACTCTATTGGGAAAATCGCTTAAATGAATTTGCGATTGAGCACAGTGGCTTAACAAAATACGGTGAAACGGACGCGATTCACTTTGAAGATCCGGATGGTCTACGCCTTGTATTTTTAAATAATCAAGATAAGCAAATTCCACAAGAATGGACAAAGTGGGGAGATTCACCTGTTGAGATGGCGCATCAAATTTTAGGAATGGGGCCAGTGGAATTAACAGTTAGCTCATTAGCAGAGGCTGAACAAACTTTGGTCCAACTGTTTGGCTATACAGAGCTAACACGATCAACATCCCAAGCTGTTTTTCAGGCTGAAGAAGGTCAATTACAAGGTCAAATTGTCGTCGTAGAACAGGATGGTCCTAAAGAAAAGCCTGGAAGAGGAAGTGTTCACCATTTAGCCATTCGTGTGAAAAATAAGGAAGAGCTAGACCAATGGGAACAAAAAATTAAAGATTTTGGCTTTAGCATCATAAAAAAAGCGGATCGCTATTATTTCTCTAGTATTTATATGAAGGAATCACACGGAATTATATTTGAACTTGCAACAGATGGACCAGGCTTTACAGTGGATACGACTGTTGAAGATTTGGGCAAAGACTTAGATTTACCACCATTTTTGGAAGGCCGCCGACATGAAATTGAAGAGAAATTAACACCGATTGACTAACAAGCATATGGTAGAGGTGGATGGACAGCTGCTGGAACTAGTTTTGAACAATACGAATAATACCATTTTTACAATTGGCTATGATTATTGCGACTCCATGTTAAATTGAAAGAGTCTTATCCAATTAGCCACTATGAATGGTGAGTTATTACAAATATTAGGATTTCTACTTTTCCGAAAGACGAAGATAATGTGAAAACTTTGATTCAAGCATTATATACCGCTAAAAAAAAGAGATAGTTATGCACTTTATAAATAGATTATAATAGAGTTGCAACTAAGAAGATAAAACGAGGGGGCAAACATATGGGGTATCGTGCATATGAAGGAGAAAAAATAACTGTTTATTTTGATAAAGATATGTGTCAGCATGCAGCTGAATGTGTAAAAGGCTTACCAGAGGTATTCAATGTCAAAGCGAAACCTTGGATCAAAGCAGATCAAGCAGAAGTCGCAAAAGTAGAAGAAGTTATCAATCGCTGTCCAAGCGGTGCACTAAAATATAAACGAAAAGAGGGAGAACACGTTTTGGAAATTAAACAAGGTAGCCAATCATTCTATATTGGGAACGAAGAAGATAGCGAAGCAGAGGTTCATTTTGTGCGTGTCGGAGAGAGTCGAATCATCCTCGATCATACACATGTTTCCGAACATCTAAGAGGACAAAATGTCGGCCAGCAATTAGTCAAAGCCGCAGTTGACTATGCGAAAAAAGAAAACTTACAAGTCATCCCTCTATGTCCTTTCGCCAAAGCCGAATTCGAAAAACATCCTGAATATCAAGAATTATTAGGATAATAGATTGTTTTGCACTCCA
>NZ_DAMDAY010000211.1:0-3238 GCF_032093475.1 Lysinibacillus sp.
GCTTCATTGGATTCCATGGTAAGTCATAATTGATAACATGATGACAAAATTGAAGGTTTATCCCCTCTCCACCTGCCTCTGTAGCAATAAGTACTTGTGCTCTTTCTTTAAAAAGATGCTTCATATAATCTCGTTTACTTTTATTAAATTTACCATTAAACAACACACTCGTTATACCATTAGAGTGTAAATACCACTGTAGATAAATTTGTGTAGCCCGATATTCAGTAAAAATGATAACCTTGTCATTTGCTTGCTTCACAATTTCTAGCGTTTTTTCTGCTTTTGAATTTACTTTTAAAGCCATTACCTTTGCTATAATTGCTTCAATATCTTGTGACTGTGCATGCTCTTCCAGCATATTTGTTAATGTTAATGCTGTCGCTTCCTTACTACTACACATTTCCTTTTGCAATGTAATTAATGAAAATGATCCTGTGTTTTCAAGGTTTCCAAGCATATCATAAACTTCTCTTTCTTCGTCCGTAAAAGTAATCGGTACAATTTGAACACAACGATTCGTCCATTCTATACCCGTATCTTCTCTTCGGTTCCTCACCATAACCTGATTGACTAATTCTTTCAAATAATCATCATGTTCTAAATGATGCTTACTAGCTGAAAATGCCGATTGGAAGGTATCATAGTTCCCTAAATGACCCGGTTTTAATAATGAGATTAAATAAAACAATTCGAACACATCATTTTGTATAGGTGTGGCTGTTAATAATAAGCAGAATTTTTTCTTTAAACCTTGAACGAATTCATAAATTTGTGTTTTATTATTTTTTAATTTATGTGCCTCGTCAATAATAATCATGTCATAATCTTGCTCATAAATACGCTCTCTATGAGGACTTTTTTTTGCTGTATCCATACTCATAATTAAGACATCGTAGCGCTCTATCGGACAATTTTTTTTATAGGCGATGGCAGGTATATGAAATTTAACATTTAACTCTTCTATCCACTGATTAATTAGAGAGGCAGGGGCCAAAATTAATGCCCTTTTGACAAGACCTCGAATGAGATACTCCTTTAAAATTAAACCAGCTTCAATCGTTTTACCAAGACCTACTTCATCAGCTAAGATAGCCTTTCCATTCATGCGTTCAATTACAGTTTCAGCTGCTTCTAGCTGATGTGTCAGCGGCTTTAAATTAGGTAAATACTTCGTAGCTTGTAATCCTGTAAAGTCAGGAATCAATTTCATTTTCACAATATCATAATTCATCTTATACAATGTCCAGCTATGCCATTTCTCAAGATGATTTAATCGATTAACAAATCCTTCTTCCCACTCGGACGACCTTTCTATTTTCATGATCATCACCTCATGTCATTATTTCTAGCTTAGGTTGTCCAAAAAAGGGAAATCTATGTTCCTTCCGATAAAAAACAACTAAGTGGGGCAATTTTATAGAACATCATTTTCCTCATCAAGCATGTGAAAACAGAAAGAAAGGAACACCAACAGTTTATTAGTGTTCCTAGGAATTATCATTTTAAACTTTCCTGCAATAGCTTGCGATTACGTTGTTTAAATATATCGTTATGTGAGGAAACAATACCACCCTCTGAAGCATCAGGTTGAATATACTTCTTCGCACTATTGACTGCATGTAATGCATCATGAAATGCTGCAGCAATTAAATGGATTTTACCAGCATGATGCAGAATATCACCTGCAGCATACAGACCCGGAATGGAAGATTCACTATTTATTGAACCAGCAATAAAATAGTCATTTTTACGTTCAATGGCTAGCGGGCTATTATCTAATAACTCCTTATCACGTATATAGCCATGACTGATAACCACTTCATCGACAGGAATTTCTGTTACAGTGCCTGTTTCATGATTCGTTAAAGCAATCGCTTTAATCATTCCTGCTTGATCGTCTGCAATGAGCTTGGTAATTTCAGAATTATAATGACACTCAATGGCACTATTCGTAAGCTCTGTTATTTGAGCCTCATGTGCAGACAATTTATCTTTTCGATAAGTTAAGTATACCTTGGAAGCTACCTCCATTAACTCTAATGCCCAATCTACAGCGGTATTACCACCACCAGATATTATTACTGTCTTATCTTTAAATTTTTCATAGGATTTGATTGTATAGTTTAAATTCGATACTTCAAAGCGTTCAGCTCCCTCAATTTCGATTTTTTGAGGATTCAGAATGCCACCACCAATAGCAACAATAACCGTTTTAGAATAATGAATATTTCCAGATTCAGCTGTAACGACAAAAATTCCTTCTTTATTTTTGGCAATTGACAGCACTTTTTCATTTGTATAAATGGAAGGATTAAACGTTAAGGCTTGCTCGACTAATTGTTTAATAAGTTGCCCACCTGAAATGGGCGTAACTCCTCCAATATCCCAAATCATTTTCTCTGGGTAAACATGGATTTTACCACCAAGCTGTGGCTGTGATTCAATTAACTTTGTCTTCATTTCACGTAAACCACAGTAAAAACTAGCATACAAACCTGCAGGTCCCCCACCAATGATTGTTACATCATACAATTCTTGTTCTAACAATATTTAACACACCTTTCATTTGTTATTCCTATCCCAAGGCCATAGCATTGGCTTACCTACCACAGCTCTAACTGTTTACTTTTCATATACAAAAATTACTTTATATTTCCTCCTTACCTCATTATACGATAATGATAATCATTATCAACTAAAATGATAATGAAAACCTTATATTTTGCTAAATCTTACTATTCTTTAATTAATCTTTATACGGCCTTTACATTGGACATGTACGCTTAAACTAACTTTAATTGGAGGTTTAATATGTATGAAGTATAAAAAATTAGCCGCAATGGCAGCAGGTTGTTCTATAGCTTTAGCTTCCTTTTTAGTGGGAGAAAATCAATCCTATGCGGTAGAAAAAATACCGTCTGAATTAACCTTAAATGTCTCCTCTCGGTATGATTCTGGTGTAAAAAATGAGGATGGCGGCGCAACCGAAATCGTTGCTTACAATGCTGACAATCACAAATATTATGTGATCAACGGGACGACTAAGCAAATTGAGGTTGTCCCTTTACAAAAAAATACGCCCTTTACTACCCTAAAAGCAGAGAAATTCATAAATCTTGAAAAGGCATTAAAAGAAGTAAAACCAAACTTCTCATATGGGGACGTGACAAGTATTAGTATTAGCACGGAATCGGATATCATCGCAGCCGCAGTACAAGCAGCAGACTACAATGAT
>NZ_DAMDAY010000212.1:0-3121 GCF_032093475.1 Lysinibacillus sp.
ACACCGCCCTTTCACGGCGGTAACACGGGTTCGAATCCCGTACGGGTCATACTAAAAAACAGTAGCTACATTTGCAGCTACTGTTTTTCTCATATTTAGATAGATATATAATTACTCATTATTTAGTGCGCTTTCATCCATATATACTACTTCCCAAATATGCCCATCTACATCTTGGAATCCCCAGCCGTACATAAATCCGTGATCTTGTGGTTCACTGTAAGGTTTACCACCAGAGGCTAGTGCTTTATTTACTAATTGATCTACTTGTTCTCGGTTTTCAGCGGAAAGACATAATATCGCCTCTGCAGAAGTAGCTGTATCTGCAATCTCCTTCTTTGTAAATCCTTTGAATCGTTCTTCTACCATTATTAATGCAAAGATATTTTCGCTAATAATCATTGAAGCTGTTGTTTCATCACTAAATTGTTGATTGAATTCAAAACCTAAGTCTTTAAAAAAGTTGATTGATTTGTTAAGATCTTTTACTGGTAAATTGATAAATATATTTTTCGATTGAAAAGCCATTGATTATCACCTCCAAATCGACAGTATCATAGAAAATAAATCCATGTCAATTTCTACAAGTAAATGGATTTCATTTAATTCCCAACATCCTTAATGAAAAAGTATAAGTCATATCAAAAAATGAACGACGTTTTTCATAACTCCTTAACTTTACAAAAAAAGCAGAAATATTGATACAACAACATGTCTGCTTTTAAAATTCTTCTTGTTACCCCCGTACAAGCATTCTTTCAAGTGAGCTAAGTGCTTCAGCGGTAGTATGTTCATCTACTTGTATACGATTATGAGGTTGCCCCTGTTCAATACTTTCAAGACTCCATAGTAAATGTGGAAGGTCTATTCGGTTCATAGTTAGACAAGGACAAAAATTTTCATTTAGCGAAATAATATGTTTATCTGGATGTTGCTTAATGATACGATTGACAAGGTTCATTTCTGTTCCAATGGCCCATGCAGATCCGCTTGGTGCTCGATTGATTGTATCAATAATGTATTTTGTCGAGCCGGCATCATCAGCTGCTGCAACAACTTCACGACTACATTCTGGATGAACAATAATTCTCATTGTGGGATGTTCTTTGCGAATGACTTCCGTATGTTGAACTGTAAACCCCTCATGCACAGAACAATGACCCTTCCACAGAATAACCTGGATGTTTTCAAGTGATTCCTTAGTTTCGAGCATATTTTTATGAGGATTCCAAACGGCCATATTTTCAAGGGGAATACCTAAATCATAGGCGGTATTTCTCCCTAAATGTTGATCGGGTAAAAAGAAAATACGCTGTTTTTGTGTAAATGCCCATTGAACAAGCTCCCTTGCATTCGATGATGTAACACAGGCACCACCATGTCGTCCCGTAAAGGCTTTAATGGCCGCGGTTGAATTGACATAAGTTAGAGGAATAATCGTATCGCCAAAGAGCTGTTGAAGGATTGGCCATGCTTGTTCTGTTTGATAAATATTCGCCATATCAGCCATCGAACAGCCTGCACGCATATCTGGTAAATAGACATGTTGCTGTTTCATTGTCAGCATGTCTGCCGTTTCTGCCATAAAATGTACACCACAAAATACGATATGTTCAGCCTCCTTATTAGCGGCAGATAATTGAGCTAGTTGTAGAGAATCACCAGTTGCATCAGCGAATTGAATAACCTCATCTTTTTGATAATGGTGTCCTGGGATAAAAAGTTTAGAGCCTAATTTTTTCTTTATTGCTAAAATACGAGATTCCATTTCCTCTACGGATAATGTCCGATAATGCTCAGGAAGTAGTGTCGTCTGTTGTAATAAACTAGTGATGGACAAGGGAATGAGCTCCTTTCATTTGAACAAGTGCACTAATATCAAAAGCTTTGACAGAATGGGTTAATGAACCAAGTGAAATCCACTGAACACCTGACTGTGCATAAGCCTTTAAATTATCCAGTGTGATACCCCCTGAAGCTTCTGTTGCAATAGTAGGGGGGACAGAAGGAAGCCAATCTCGAATTTCTTCTGGACTGCGGTTATCAAACATAATGATATCTACTCCAGCAATGATGGCTTCATCTAGCTGTTCCTTTGTTTCAATTTCTACTTCAATTTTCACGGTATGACCGACTTTCTCTCTAGCGGTCTGAACAGCTTTTGTTATACTACCTGCAAAGGCAAGATGATTATCTTTTAGCATGATGGCATCATACAGTCCATTTCGATGATTAAAAGCACCACCGACTCTCACTGCATATTTATCAAGCATACGCATGCCAGGCATTGTTTTACGAGTATCACATATTTTCGCATGCGTACCTATCGTTTCTTGGACTGCTTGGTGAGTAGCTGTTGCAATGGCAGACATACGTTGAATAAGATTTAAGATGACACGTTCGCCTATTAACAATTTTTGTAAGGGACCTTTTATCACGGCTAGTATATCGCCTGCATCTACTGTCTCTCCATCCTTTTTATGAAGATAAATTTCCATAGAACGATCTAGTAGAAGAAAGCCATGCTCAATAATGAGAGCTCCGCAAAAAATTCCTTTTTCTTTAGCATAAAACGAAAAAGATCCCTGTTGTTCGGCTGAAAAAATAAATTCACTCGATAAATCCCCATCACCTAAATCTTCATTAAAAAACTGTTTGAGCATTTCCTCGAGTTTGATGATATTCATACAATGAGTTCCTCACTTTCAATTGTCCTTGCGAAAAAATAATCCACCGGCTTGCCCATTGTGCATCCATTTCGGATTTATCTGTACGTATGTGGGCACCACGTGTTTCAGTTCTTATAATGGCCGCATGTGTCATCAGTGTTGCGACAACATGCATCATAAATAGTTCCAATTCTGCTTGCTCCATACCCTCTAGATTAGTGTGAAGAAGAGATTGTAGAGAGGGGAGTTGCTGAACAAAGTACTGTAAATCATCGATATTTCTAACGATGCCTACAAACTGCATCATACGTTGCTGTAATTGCTGTTTGCTAAATAAAGGTGGTTTTTTATCAGCATATTGAGGTTGGTCAAGTAAAAAATTTTTTTGATGACAACCTTGTTGAATAATGAAATACGCCATTTTTTGACCAAATGTAATGCCCTCCAATAGA
>NZ_DAMDAY010000213.1:0-3060 GCF_032093475.1 Lysinibacillus sp.
TGGATGCATAAAAAAGATATTATGAGTAGTGAAACCATGTTGTATATGCCTGTATATGATTCCTTTGGAAATTTATGTACGCGGGTGTACGAGAAAAATAATGAATATATATCTAAACTAGCTCCGACAAAGTTATTGGACTATAATCTTCGTTATTTTGGTTCTAGTTTAAGAGGAGCTTTCGATGGATCAAAAATGATTCTAGGTAAGCTTAATAAAAACCCAATCATAGTAGATGAACGCGGGAATATTTTATGGTGTCCAAGCAGGTCACCACTACATCCGCTATGTATATGGTTTGCTGTTCATCATATTGATGAATATTCAGCTGTGGATAAAAAGAGGACGAAGATCACTTTTGTGAATGGCAAGGAAATTATTGTGGATATCAGTGAGAAAGTTCTTGAGTACCGGATACAGAGAGCATTTTTATTAAAGTATAGATTAGAGAAACGCACAAAGCATTTACTTGTACAGTATGATCGTGTGAAAGTATTTCAGCGAATGGCTCTTAATATGCTTGAGGACGAGAAATAAGATCGTTGAATTAATACAATTAACAGCTGCTAGATAGTATGTTTTCCTTTGTAAAAACGTTATAATAAAAAAATACGGAGCTTTGTAAATTAATTTTTAGCTCCATTACTAACGTTCGGAGGATTTAACAATGATTGAATTAGCAGATGTACGCAATGTGTTAGACACTACAGCCAAAAAATTGGCAGACTTTAGGGGGTCTCTTTGACTTAGAAAACAAAGAGGCACGTATTCAGGAGCTAGATGAAATGATGCTAGAGCCAGGTTTTTGGGATGATCAACAAGGTGCACAGGTAATCATCAATGAAGGAAATGGCTTGAAAGCAATCGTCAATGAATATAAAGATTTAGTGGAAACACATGAAAATTTAGATATGACACTGGAACTTTTACGTGAAGAGCCAGATGAAGAATTACAGGAAGAACTAGGCAAAGAGCTAGCAGAATTCCAACAAAAAATAGGAGACTTTGAGCTCCAATTGCTATTAAGTGGTCCATATGATCAAAACAATGCCATTTTAGAGCTACATCCTGGTGCAGGTGGAACGGAATCACAGGACTGGGGTTCGATGCTGTTACGTATGTATACTCGATGGGCAGAAAAACGTGGCTTTAAAGTGGAGACAGTCGATTATCTTCCAGGTGATGAAGCTGGGATTAAATCGGTTACCTTGTCTATTAAAGGTCACAATGCTTTTGGTTATTTACAGGCTGAAAAAGGTGTACATCGTTTAGTACGTATTTCACCATTTGATTCGTCTGGTCGCCGCCATACATCATTCGTTTCTTGTGATGTTATGCCAGAGTTTGATGACAATATTGAAATCGATATTCGTACAGAGGATTTAAAAATTGATACGTACCGTGCAACAGGTGCAGGTGGTCAGCATATAAATACGACGGATTCAGCAGTTCGTATTACACATATCCCGACTGGTACCGTTGTACAATGTCAAGCAGAACGTTCACAGATTAAAAACCGTGAAAAAGCGATGACTATGTTAAAGGGTAAATTATATCAATTAGAGCTTGATAAGCAGCAGGCTCAGCTAGATGAAATACGTGGTGAGCAAAAGGAAATCGGCTGGGGCTCACAAATTCGTTCTTATGTGTTCCATCCATACTCTATGGTGAAGGACCATCGTACGAATGAAGAGACAGGTAATGTCGGTGCAGTAATGGACGGCGATTTAGATCCATTTATTAATGCCTTTTTACGATCTAAAATTAATTAATAAATATATCCCCCAAGAGTGAGGTGCTCTTGGGGGATTTTCTATTTAAAAGGGTGGATGATAGGGTGCATCTTGGTTAAGCTGTTTTCGTTCATTCATATAGTATTTATAGAGCATGGATGCGTTCACAAACTGTTTACTAATAGAAGCATACTGAATAGGTAACTCAATTTGTTTCTCATTTTTTAATGTAACGATACACCCCGATTGACTAGGTGTGATATTAATAATTGCATGTAATCCAATCCATATATTGTGAATGGAATTCGGTGAATAGGTTGGTAGAAATATACAGGGATACCCATAATCAAAGGCCACGACGATTGGTAGCTTATGTTGATTGCCAAAGAAACGTTTAGCCGATTGTTTTGCCGCTTCATAGGTTGTGCCTAAAGAGATGCAAGATTTGCGAAGCACATGCATTGGTTTGCGTGTAACAATTAGTTCATTATGTTTGTCAATCACATGGGTGAAAATTTTTGTATCGTGCTGAATAGGTTGTAGCATGTAAGTATTAAATGAAATTAAGTAACCATTTACAAAATTGCCAGTCATATGGGAAATGCCTCCTTTTTCTATTGTTAACGGTAGTGTAGAACAGAAAATGGATTTATTGAAATAGAGGAAATAGCTAAAGGGCACTCAGAAAAGAATGAAATGCTTAGAGAATTTGCTTTAAATCTCAAGAGATTAATAGCGAATCCAAGTTATTTTCGATTCGTAAGCATTGCATTTTAGTTTCAATTTTCATATAATTTAGAAAAGGATCGAGGTGAGATCGTTGGATAAATATTATTCGTATACCGATTTTCTAAAAGCCGTTGGTCAGTCAAAAAAAGTTGATGAGGCAGAGAAATTATTAAACGAGATTTATTTAGATCTATTTTTAAATCGTATCCAGCGTATGCATCGTCAAGAGCAGCTCATGGTTCTGATTGATAGAGCACTCGATGAAAAGGATGAACACGCATTTTATCAATACGCAGCCGAACTAAATTCCTTGCAGCAAACAGAAGAATAATCATATGGACGAACCCGCTCTCAGATCTATTGGAGAGCGGGATTTTTTATTGGAGTGATAGTTGGTGAGTTTATTGATGATAGGTTTTTGTTTGAAAGAGGGGGAAGTGATTTGAGGGAGAATATAGAAAACCTACTCGGGGATTAGTGACTTTGCTCGTAAAATAAGAAGAGCGCTCCAAAAGTGTAGTCCTCCGCTCGTAAAGAGAAGATAACCGCTCCAAAAGTGAATGTCCCCGCTCATAAAAGGAGGAGAACCGCTCCAAAA
>NZ_DAMDAY010000214.1:0-2773 GCF_032093475.1 Lysinibacillus sp.
AAAAGTTAGGAAATCCAGCAGCATTAGCAAGTGGTTATCGAGATCAGCCAATGCATTTAATTGGCCCACGCTATTTTGATGTATATCTATCATTATTAAAAATGATTTTACCAATTGCTGCTGTGATTGCGGTTATTTCGATGTTTGCTGAATACTTTATTGGTTTTGATGAAGGAGAAGCGATCATTAATGTTGTCCTCACTAGTATTGGTGAAGGAATTTGGAGTATCATCGAAGTAGGAATCCACGTCTTTTTTTGGCTAACAGTCGTTTTTGCCATTATCGAACGAACAGATAAAGGAAAAGATCCGCAACCATTGTCAGCGAGTTTAAAAAAATGGACCCCTGATGATTTGAATAACATCACGTATATTCCTAAGAAAAAAGCCATTACAAAGCTTGAAGTGTTTGGTTATTTAATGTGGACAGCGTTTTGGGCAACCCTTTATTTTTATGCAAACCATCTTCTAGGTGTATATGAAGGTGGGGGAAATGGACTTAAATTCGTAATTCCAGCTTTTAATCAGGATATTTTACTTCATTATTGGCCAATTGTTATCGTTGTCATTGCTCTTGAAATTGGGTTAGCTCTCTACAAATTGCTAAAAGGACAATGGACGAAAAAAATGGCCATCTTTAATACTATTGTTGAGCTTTTCGCAACCGTTGTTTTCATTGTTTTATTAAGCAATCCGAATTTAATGAACGAAGAATTTATCTCGTACATGAGTCATTTATTTACCACATCAACGAAGCAATTTGAAATATGGATAGTTGGCGGGGTAATCATTATATTTGTTGTATATGCGGCAATCAGTATATTCGATGGCTTCCGTAAGGCTAGAATCCGTTAATTCAATTTTATTTTGAAAGATTGAAGTATAGTTGATCTTTTTCTATAAACGTTAGATTGTTCAGAAAATGTTCAGAATACTATGTTATTCTATAAATGAACACGCATATTAACAAAAAACTAGGTACCTCCTATAAGAGGTACCTAGTTTTTTTAGCTTACAGGGTCACTTGGGATGGAGTAACCCTAGTAACAATTTCGGAGGTGTAAGGCTAATTTAGCTTTACACTATTATATATATGATGTATTCGTTATGGTTAAATAGTTAATTGCCTGAGAAATAATGAAAAATATCTTATAAATATTTGCGCAATTTTATTGAATATTAAGGATAGAAATGGTAAGTTGAAAATAACTTTAGGTAAAAGGAGGAGAATTCACATGAAAAAAAGATCAATTCGTTTTTTACGCATGGGTATTGGATTCTCTACTGCTGTTTTTTTCTAAAATTGATCAACAAGGGTGAAGTCTGCCCTTTTTTAGAAAAATAATAACCTAAAGGAGATCTAACTATGAAATCAAAACTAACTCGTAAAAATCCTATGCAAGTGCCAAGTCCTGTTGGAAAGTATAGTCATGTAACCATTATTCCTAAAGATGCAACGATGTATGCATTTTCTGGTCAGATAGGGGTTGGACAAGACGATCAATTGCCACAGACATTGCATGAGCAAATTGCCAATACGCTAAAAAATATTGAAATGATTTTAACAGCGGAGGGAATGGATGCCACGCATGTAGTGAAAGTAAATATTTGGGCGACAGAGGAGATAGATTGGGATTATTTCTATCAACAATGGGAAGCGATGTTTAATGATTCCTATCCCTCTATGACTATAGCCTACGTATCGGCACTAGGATTACCGGCCATTAAAATAGAAATTGAAATTTGGGCAGCTAAATAACATGAAAAATCGACAATATCCAATTGGGTATTGTCGATTTTTGGTATGAGTTTTAATATTAACGCAACATTCTTTTTAATTGCTTCATTTCATAATTTAATTCGTCAATTTGCTTTTGTAGTTTGTCAATGTCATCACGATTACTCTCATTTTCTTTCAATTCATCCTCTAAAGCAAGGCCAGCTGCAATGGTTGCTAGTGCATCACCAAGTGTTGTAATAGCTCCTGCAATCACGGCCAGCTTAGCTGCCTGACTCACAGAATCACTTGCCTCACTATTTCGATAGCCCTTGTTATTTTTCATACAATCCTCCCTACAAAAAAGGGTTTTATTTGCATAGTATGCAATGGGTATGTGGCAGGTGAAGCATAATGCTTGCTGCATATAATAAAAAAGGTCACTTATGTTGCGATAAGTGACCAAATAATATGGGGATGTGTTTCTTGCTGAAGATATGAGCAAAGATGGAAAGCGAGTAGGGTACATTACCAATATATGACGTTTAACGCCATGCTGATAGGTATTTATCATTGACTAAAAAATTAATCGATGTTTTTTCTTTGTCGTAGAGGAGGGACTGTCCAATAGGTACCCATTCGCCAGAGCCATTCCATTGGCCCGAAGCGGAAAAAGTGTAACCATCCTTTACTAAAGAGCAATTGGAAAACATAAATCCCTAGACAAATCCATAATGATTCGATGAAACGAAGCTGACCAATTAGATCGAATGCATGCCCAATGACCAGAATAAGTGCTGTTTGCCCTAAATAATTAGTTAAAGCCATCCGACCATAGGCTTTTAACGGTGATAATAGGCGCTGGAATAGAGGGCTCTGTAGTAATAGGATGATTGCTCCCATATAAAATGCTGACACTATTGGACTAATCTGTAGACCTATTAATGTAAATTGCTCTACATTTATGATATGTTCTTCTAATTGATCCTTGGACAATTGGTCGAAGTTGACGTTGGCTTCAGGCACATACTGCCATTGATAAAACCAACTAGCAATA
>NZ_DAMDAY010000215.1:0-2651 GCF_032093475.1 Lysinibacillus sp.
ATTTTAAAGTCGCGACTTTTCGAGCTCTCGCCGCAGCAGAATTACCTCGTTGAACTTCACAGTACTCCATAAAGTAATAAAGATCCTCTAACGTAATAGCACGAATTTCTTCTATTGTCATTGTGGCAATATCTATAGCATCTAAATTCTCTATCCCCAAATCCTCTTGAACTGCTTTATGAAAACGGAAAAATAAAGTCAAATCATATTCATATTCTTTTCTTGTACGCTGTGACTTTCCTTTGATGGTTGTTAAATAGACAAGGAAATCCTTCATAAATTTTGGTTGCTTCGTTTTTTGCATCAAAAATCACCTCTATTTGCTCTATTTTACCATAAAAAACGTTCCCAAATATAAATTTGGGAACTTTATTACATAAAAAATGCTCTTTATGCGTATATAGAACAAATGTTCTTTTTTGTGCAATAAAAAATCCCCTTTCAATTCAAAAGAGGATTTCGTTATAAATGATTTGTGACAGTTGCTACATTTTAGGCATAAAGTTCACGGGATATGAATATTAAAATCTAGTAGACTTTATCTGGATTGCGTTAAAGAAAAAAGACTATGGGAGGATTTTGAATTTTGAGAGGAGTTTTTTTCGAGCGTACGCAAAAAATCAGGATTTTTCACAAAAATGGTTTGCGCTGTGAGACGATTTGAAAAAACAGTAGATGGGTAACCACCCATGTCGATTCGTCTCACAATGTGTATGGTATTTTTTGGATAAATCGGTTATTTTACAAATACTGAGTATGCTCCATCTGATTGTTTTGTTAGTGACCAGTTTGTCGATAACATTTGTTGAATTTTTGTGACTGTTTCCTCATCACACGTTAAGTGCTGGATACCCGTTTCTAATAATTGGTAATCCTTCCCTTCTTCTAATTGAAAGCGTAGATGCAATAAACGTTGGATGCCTGGCAATGTTACATACTTAATTCGATAATGGCCATGTAGTGCATCTAAGAATTGTTGTTCCCCTTCTTTATAAAGAGCCATTGTCTCACTAAATTCATAGTTTGGTACTTGTTCTTGCCAAGCTGATACATCCCCCGCTCGTAAGGCACGTAAAATCTCCTCGTCTGTTAAATCTAATTTGGAAAGTTTATCTAATTCATAAGCTTGCATTAAATTAATGATGGTCATGATTGTTAGCTCCTTTTTATGTATTTATTCACAGTGTAACATGTTTTCACTACTACTTAAATTCGGAGGCGATCCATATGATGAAGAAATTATATGATTCTAGTCTTTTTTTCGATGAAATGTTTGACGGCAATAAGCCAAAGCCTCATTACCGTTCTTTTCATCATAAGCTATCCCTTTTTTCACAGGAGCAACTGGAAGAAAAATACCGACAAGCACAGGCAAGCTTTCTCAGACAAGGGATTACCTTTACGGTGTATGGAACACAGGATGGAACTGAGCGCACGATGCCTTTTGATTGTGTCCCGATTATTATTCCTCAAAGACAATGGACTCATATTGAGGCAGGTGTCAAACAGCGTGTAGAAGCTTTAAATTTATTTTTACAAGATGTCTATGGTCAGCAAAACATACTACGAGATGGGCTCATTCCTCGACAGCTTGTAGAAAATAATCCCTATTTCACGCAAATGATGACAGGACTTCAAGTGCCAATCAAGAATCATATATTTTTAGCAGGTATCGATTTAATTCGAGATGAAAAAGGTCTTTATCATGTGTTAGAGGATAATTTACGCAATCCGTCTGGCATTTCCTATGTGTTCGAAAATCGAGATGTCATGAAGGAAGTATATCCAGAGTTTTTCTCAAAACATACTATTCTACCATTGGATAAACAGATGTGTTATATGAAAAAGGCCCTTCTGGCACATCGACCTCCCTCCATGCAAGCGGATCGTGAGCCTAAAGCCGTGCTCCTTACAGCTGGCATTTATAATTCAGCCTACTACGATCATGTTTTTCTAGCCCAGCATTTAAATATCAAGCTAGTCGAGGGCCGCGATTTAGTTGTACAGGATTTGAAAGTTTATATGAAAACTATCTATGGTCTACAGCAAGTAGATATCATTTATCGTCGTATCGATGATGACTTTTTAGATCCTGCTGTCTTTCGTGAGGATTCTTTACTAGGTGTTCCTCATTTAATGGCGGCCTATCAAGCTGGTCATGTTGCTATTCTAAATGCCGTTGGAAACGGTGTGGCCGATGATAAAGCGATGTATGCCTATGTACCTGATATGATTCGTTATTATTTACAGGAAGAACCGATTTTACCGAATGTGAAAACCTATCACCTAGGGGATGACAAGCAGCGTGAATGGGTGCTTAAGCATATGCAGGAGCTAGTCATTAAGAATGTCAGTGCCTCTGGGGGCTATGATATGCTAATTGGTCCCCATGCAAGTGAGGAAGAAATCGCTTTGTTTAAGCAAAAAATCTGCAAGAACCCACTGCAATACATTGCCCAACCAACGATTAAACTATCCAGAGCACCTGCCTTTCAAAATGGACGATTCTACCCTTGCCATGTCGATTTGCGTGTGTATGTCATGAAGGGCGAGGATTGTTATGTTTTACCTGGTGGTTTATCACGAGTGGCACTTGAAGAAGGCTCACTCGTTGTGAATTCATCACAGGGTGGTGGTGCGAAGGATACGTG
>NZ_DAMDAY010000216.1:0-2627 GCF_032093475.1 Lysinibacillus sp.
TCATTGAACGTGGTATTCAATTAATAGAAGTACCGAAAGAAGAGTATGACGCACTGGGCTGTAATGTCTTAGCGCTTGCACCTAGAGTTTGTGTTATTCCAGAAGGAAATCCGGCAACAAAGCAACAGCTAATTGATGCCGGTGCGACAGTTTATGAATATAAAGGCAATGAAATTACAGTTAAAGGAACAGGTGGACCAACATGTCTAACTTGTCCAGTTATAAGAGGATAAAGGAGAAGAAGAATATGTTTAAAAATGTTATTGTTAAAAATCCAGGAAATAGCTTTATCAACGGTTTAACGACTAGTGATTTAGGAAAACCCATTTTAGAAAAATTGTTTGAGCAGCATGAAAAATATGTAGAAGCTTTAAAAAAATGTGGTGTTGAGGTAACACAATTACCAGCAAATGAAGCTTTTCCAGATTCTACATTTGTAGAAGATACTGCTGTTTTAACACCTGAATTTGCTATTATTTCAAACCCAGGAGCAGAGGCTCGAAACCGTGAAATTGAAGAAATTGAGCCTGCTGTTAAGCAATTCTATGAAAAAATTTACTATATTAAAGGCTCTGGAACACTCGATGGTGGAGATGTATTGCAAGCAGAGAAGAAGTTTTATGTAGGAATCTCCGACCGCACAAATGAAGAAGGTGCACAGCAATTTAAAGAAATAGTTGAGCAAGAGGGTTACGAAGCAACTATCATCCCATTAAAGGAATTCTTCCATTTAAAAACAGGTATTGCCTATGTAGGGGAAAATCGTATGGTGGTAGCTGGAGAGTTTGTGGACCATCCTGCATTTGAATCTTACGAAAAAGTTGTCATTCCTAAAGAAGATGAATATTCAGCAAACTGTATTCAAGTAAATGATTATATCATTATCCCAGCTGGTTACCCGGAAACAAATCGAAAATTACTAGACCTAGGTTATCAAACTATTGAACTTGAGATGTCTGAATTCAGGAAACATGATGGTGGCTTGAGCTGTTTATCATTACGTTTTTAAGTAATTATCATATGGCCCAATCAATTTAAAAGTGATAAATTGATTGGGTACTTTCATTCTTTAAATATCAGAATATTTAATATTTTTACATTATATGGGAAGTAGGGATGGATGTTGAATAAAGGGGATCAGCTTCATACTAATCAATTAAATCGTTCGATGAAAAGTCGTCACTTGTTGATGCTTTCACTTGGGGGAGTTATTGGAACGGGTTTATTTTTAAATGTTGGCTATACCATTAATCAAGCTGGGCCGGGTGGCGCTTTAATCGGCTATTTGTTTGGTGGTTTAATTTTGTTTATGGTTATGAATTGTCTTGGGGAATTAGCTGTTTATATGCCTGTTACGGGCTCTTTCCAAACTTATGCAACACGCTTTATTAGTCCCTCAGCAGGTTTTTCATTAGGTTGGATGTATTTTGTCGGTTCTGCTGCCACAGCGGGCGTTGAATTTACAGCAGCAGGCATTTTAATGCAGCATTGGTTTCCGACAGTGCCTATTTGGATATGGTGTGCTGTATTTATGGTTCTTTTATTTGTCTTAAATGCCTTAACAACAAAGGGCTTTGCTGAAGCGGAATTTTGGTTTGCCAGTATAAAAGTAATTGCAGTCATTGCCTTTATTATTATAGGAGGAGCGGCAATATTTGGTGTAATTCCTCTGGCAGATCGTCCAACTCCACATTTGACAAATTTAGCACCGTCTGGTTTATTCCCAGCAGGTATTTCCATTATTTTTGTCACAATGATGAATGTTATTTTCTCTTATCAGGGATCAGAGCTTGTTGGAATTGCGGCAGGTGAAACGGAAAGTCCTGAAAAAAATATCCCAAGAGCAATTCGTACAATCCTGTTTAGAATTATTGTCTTTTATATTGCCTCTATTATTGTATTATCAGCGATATTCCCAGCATCTGAGCTTGGTCTAATGGAAAGTCCATTTGTAACGTTGATGAATTTAGCTGGTGTTCCTTATGCAGCAGGTATTATGAATTTCGTTATATTAACGGCGATTTTATCTGTCGGGAATTCATGTCTGTATGCCTCTACACGTTTATTATTCTCGATGTCACAAGAGGGGATGGCGCCTAAATTATTTGGCAGACTTACTAAAAATAAAGTGCCTTTAAATGCCCTTATTTTTACTATGGTTTTCTCTCTATTATCGTTATTAACAAGTGTAATGGAAGCCGACGCAGTATTTGTTTTACTCATGTCCGTGGCAGGGATATCGGTTACAATTTCTTGGATGGGAATATGTGCTTCACAATTAATGTTCCGTCATCGTTATATAAAGTCTGGTGGAAAGTTGGATGATTTAAAATTTAAAACGCCACTATATCCGTTAATTCCCGTATTTTGCATTGTCTTTTGTTTGTTAATTTTAGTATTTTTAGCGTTTGATCCTACCCAAAGAATTGGTTTGTTGTATGGGATTGGCTTCTTTATTGCCTGTATGATTTTTTATCAATTGAAACTAAAAAAAGCAAAGACTGCAACGACAGAGAGCAAAACGGAAGAGTCAGTAGAAATTCGTTAAAGTATAAATGAACGAATTTGATTTAAAGGAGAAATTTTATGAATACTTTTATGTGGAATACACCTGAAAAACTACGTGC
>NZ_DAMDAY010000217.1:0-2559 GCF_032093475.1 Lysinibacillus sp.
TCATTGCTTGTGGCACACTGTGCATTTCAACATCATGAACGCATTGATGGAAGTGGCTATCCAAGAGGCCTTGTAGACTTTGAAATTCATCCATTTGCCAAGATTATTGGCGTTGCTGATGTATTTGATGCTGTTACTACAAATCGTGTTTATCGTGAAAAGATGTTGCCCTCACAAGGACTAGCTATCGTTGAAGCGGGCTCTGGTACTCTGTTTGATGCACGAATTGTAAAAGCTTTAAAACGAGCTGTTGTCCATTATCCTAATGGCGTTATTTTAAAGTTATCTGATGGACGACGTGGTATTGTCTCTAGACAAAATCCATTAGATGCAGCATTGCCGTGGATTCGTATTTTTGAGGAGCAAAATCAATTGCTCGCAGCTACATATGAAATTAATTTAGTGGACTATCCTGGAGTGACAATCGAAAATGTTGAGACAGATTATGTGGTTCCTACAAAAGTAGAATAAATTGCTCCTCCTGTTCATACGTTATGGAACAGGAGGAGATTTTTTTGTTTTTCCCTCGAAAAAGAATGAAATTACGCTCATATAGTAAAAGGGGAATGCGTCTTAATCGATTAACCATTTTAATTATTAGTATGGTTGCTTGCCTTATATTATTTATTTATTTTTTAAATGAAAGGCTCATGCCCACCTATTTGCAATACGCTGAAGTACAGACCAATAAAATTGCATCATATGTTGTGAGTAAAGCAATTAATTCGCGTACCTCCAATGTATTAGATGTAAATGATATCATTGAAGATATTCCTCCAGGTACGTCTGAAATGATGACGACAAAATTTAATACGGAAATTATTAATCGTGTTCGAGCGGAGACATTAGAGCTTGTCAAAATGTATTTAGAGCAAGCTGAACAAGGGGAATTATCCCATTTACCTGAATTAGAGAATGTTGAATACGATATAAACAGAATTCAAGAAGGTGATGGTATAGTTTTCTTTGTGCCACTTGGTCAGGCGGCTAATATCCCTTTGCTCGGAAATCTAGGACCAAAAATCCCGATTCGCTTCCACGTAATTGGGAACGTTCATAGCAATGTGACATCCTCCATTCAAGAATTTGGGATTAACAGTGCCTATGTGGAGGTAGGCATTCATTTAGAAGTAAATGTCCAGATTATTGTCCCATTTGCAAGTAAATCTTCAACCGTTGCACAGGATATCCCTGTAGCAATGGGCTTAACAAGAGGGCCTGTTCCAAACATTTATACAAATAGCAGTGATGCACCTCAACCTTCCATTGAAATACCTGTCCCATTTAAATAGAAATGTTTGTTGTGATAGTTGTTGGAGTTCATTTAATATGTTACATTGACAACAGTGAAGATAGTTAATATTAAAAAATGCATATTTTTGATAGGGGCGATATTCGTATGACATCTTGTAAACCTACAAGTAAAGAAGAACATTTAAGAAAACCAGAGTGGCTAAAAATAAAACTAAACACGAATGATGAATATAAAGGGCTTAAAAAGCTAATGCGTGAAAAAAATCTGCATACAGTTTGTGAAGAGGCTCGCTGTCCAAATATCCATGAATGTTGGGGAGAAAGACGAACTGCTACTATGATGATTCTTGGATCTGTATGTACACGTGCATGCCGTTTCTGTGCCGTTAAAACAGGCTTACCTAATGAATTAGATTTAGCAGAACCAGAGCGCGTTGCAGATTCAGTAGCTATTATGAACCTAAAACACGTGGTTATTACAATGGTAGCGCGTGACGATTTAAAGGATGGCGGTGCACAGGTTTTAGCAGAAACAGTTCGTGCTATTCGCCGTAAAAGTCCATTCACATCTGTTGAGGTATTACCATCAGATTTAGGTGGAGTGAAGGAAAACCTTCAAATGCTTATGGATGCGAAACCAGATATTTTAAATCATAATATTGAAACAGTACGTCGCTTAACACCAAGAGTACGTGCTCGTGCAAAATACGAACGCTCTTTAGAGTTCCTTCGTTTGGCAAAAGAGATGCAGCCAGATATTCCAACAAAATCATCTTTAATGATTGGATTAGGTGAAACACACGAAGAAATTTTAGAAGTAATGGATGATTTACGTGCGAATAATGTAGATATTATGACGATTGGACAATATTTACAGCCAACGAAAAAGCATCTTCCAGTTAAAAAGTATTATTCACCAATAGAATTTGGTAAACTGCGTAAGATCGCTATGGAAAAAGGCTTTAAACATTGTGAAGCTGGCCCACTTGTACGTAGTAGTTACCATGCTGACGAACAAGTAAATGCTGCAACAAAAGAACGTCAATTACAAGCAGAATTCTAAACGTCAAGGCTGAACAAAAAGGGTGGTGTCACTTTGATCATAGTTGAAGGATTAGAATATGAACTAATAGAAGACTATCGAGAAGCCTTTCAGGAGGATGTTTTCCAGGAAAGGTACTCAGATATCTTAGCTAGATATGATTATATTGTAGGCGATTGGGGCTATAACCAATTACGTTTAAAGGGCTTTTTTGATGATAAAAATCAAAAATCAACGTTTGATACGAAAATAAGTACGTTGCA
>NZ_DAMDAY010000218.1:0-2462 GCF_032093475.1 Lysinibacillus sp.
TCTCCCTTGAAAGTAGCTCGACAGTTCCACCATGTTTTTCAATAATTTGTTTCGTAATATTTAAGCCAAGCCCTGTTCCTCGTTCTCCAGCCTTTGATCTTGCACGATCGGCTTGATACATGGGCTCAAATAATTTTGCAATGTCCTGTTGTGGTATGCCTAATCCAACATTTTGCACGATGATATACATACCTTCTTGCTCGGTTAAAGCAGACTTCAAGAAATCAAAACCCCATTGCGGATTGTTCCCAGCATTGACTGCTGCTAAGCCGATTGTTGTCCCCTTTTCCCCATAACGCCATGCGTTGCTCAATAAATTATCAATGACACGCTGAAGTTGTTTAGGATGCACAGCATAGAGCCCATCCACAGCACAGAAGACTTCTAATGTAAATCCTTCTTCCACACATAACGGTTCATAATCAGATAAGGCCATGTCAAAAAATTCTTCCCCATCCACAGCTATCAGCTCTAATTCGTAGTCCGTAGATTGAAGTAATGTAAACATCAATAAATCCTCTAGCATATGCTTCATTCGATCTGCCTTCGTGACGATGACCTGCTGATATTCCACCTGTTGCTGTTCTGATAAGCCTTTGTTTTGTAAAGATTCCGCATAGGCTTGAATGGCTGTAAGGGGCGTTTTCAAATCATGGGAAATGCTTGCAATCATCATTTCTTTTTGCTGTTGCTCCACTTTTAACGAAGCCCGAGTTTGTTCTATTTCATCCTGCATTGCCTCAAACGTTTGGGCGAGTGCCCCAATCTCATCTTTTCTGACACTGAGAGTTGATTTACCATGCTGACCTTTCGCAAAATTACGCATTTGCTGCATCAGTTCACGTAATGGCCGATTTAGTTTCCGATGTAGCAACAAGATGACAGTTAAATAAATGATAAGAAACAGCAGAATCGTGCTTGTCATAACAAGCCAAGAACGCTTCTCTACACCCTTTACCCAATCTGTTCGTATTAATTGAATTTCATAGATGCCCAACAAATCACCTTTTTGATAAACAGGCTCCTTATAGGTAAAAGCGTTGTAGGATTGCTGTAAATCATATAAGCCTTTCAACATACGCTCTTTCCCTACATAGCCCGTTAGTAAAGGGTTGGAGGAATATAAAACATAGCCAGATTTCGTATAGAGGGTAATCGCCAGTTGCTCATTGGTAAGATCCTCTACCTCCTCAAAATTGGCATTTTTTCGATAAAGTACTGGATTGTCAACGACATCTTTTACCTGATTCAGCTCAGGCCACTTGTCAAAGAACTCCACCACATTTTTATCTTGATAATAAGCATTAATCCACACATAAAGGCTATAAGCACCTGCTATGGGTAAGACCATTACAATAAAAAACATGATCAGTAACCACGCTTTTATTTTCATAATGGTTCACCAATAAAGCGGTAGCCCTTCCCCCACACGGTTTGAATGAAATTTGGATTTTTCACTGAATCCTTGAGCTTTTCTCGCAGTGCCTTTATATGTACGGTGACAGTATGAGTGTCCTCTAAAGTCGCTTGCTGCCAAATATGCTGATACAGTTCCTCTTTCGTGAAAGTTTGACTCGGATTTTTTGCTAGCAGCCTGACAAGAGCAAATTCTTTTTGAGTTAACGCAATTTCTTGCTGATTAACCCTGACAATTTCCCGTTGCCAATCTATTGTTAAGCCATTCGCATAGGCAGTTTGCTCCTCTAACGGCTCTTGCTTATGATAGCGTCGCCAGCGCCTAAGATGGGAGGCAACCCGTGCCTTTAACTCCTCTAAACTAAATGGCTTTGCAATATAATCATCTGCCCCCTGCAAGCCCTCCACCTTATCCTCCTCTTCCTTACGCGCACTCATCATAAGGATCGGCACATCACTCTCCCAGCGAATATTTTGACAAACCGTCAGACCATCCATTTCTGGCAACATCCAATCCACCAACACTAAATCAAAAGGTTGCGCTTGAAAATCTGCTAATCCCTCAAGGCCTGTAGTAGCCCATGTCACACAATAGCCCTCCTGCTCCAACGTATCCTTCACAATGCGACCAATAGCTGCATCATCCTCTATCAGTAATAACTTTTCCTTCATCATTCTCCTCCTGCATTAACCTTACTACGGAAAAAACATTTTTCTCCGAACTTTACACTTTCTTTATAATTACCTTAGAGCCTATGCGCACTTTACACAAGGGGGCAGAGACTACCGATTTCGTCGAAGCCGTTTTTCTTTCTGCGCGGGCTTTCCGCTAGTTTTGTGGGGCTATCCGCTAGTTTTTTGGGGCTATCCTTCACTTTGCTGGTTCTATCCGCTACTTTTCCCTCGCTATCCTTCACTTTTGGAGTTGTATCCGCTACTTTGTCCGGGCTATCCTTCATTTTGCCGGTTCTATCCGCTACTTGTCCGGCTTTTCTTCATTTTTGCAGGTTCTATCCGCTACTTTGCCCTCGCTATCCTTCACTTTT
>NZ_DAMDAY010000219.1:0-2437 GCF_032093475.1 Lysinibacillus sp.
CCATGACCTGAAACATGCATTCCATTATGACTAGAAGATCCATAAATGACTTTTGCACCTAGTTGAAACAAATTGTCGACAATACGAGAAACACCCTTCTCGTTGCCTGGAATAGGAGAGGCCGCTAGAATAACGGTATCGTCTGGTAGGATTTTTACTTCACGATGGTTGCCATTTGCTAAACGAGCGAGTGCGGCTAGTGGTTCACCTTGGCTACCTGTGCATAGCACTACAACCTCCTCTGGTGGAAAGTATTTAACTTCGCGAGCATCAATCAGCATATCTTCTGGAACATTTAAATAACCGCGTTGAATTGCAACATCAACGACGTTCACCATACTGCGACCTAATAATGCTAACTTCCTATTCGTAGTAATAGCGGCATTAACAATTTGTTGGATACGATTAACGTTGGAAGCAAAAGTTGAGATAATTACTTTACGTTCAGCGTGTAAAAAGGCTTCTTCGATATGATGTCCGACAAGTTGTTCAGAAGGCGTTAAACCTGGCCTTTCTGCATTGGTACTTTCAGAAATAAGAACTAACACTCCGTTCGATCCAATTTCTGCCATTTTGTGAATATCGGCGAACTGATTATTCACAGGTGTTAGATCAAATTTAAAGTCTCCTGTATGGACAACATTTCCTTCGGGTGTGGCTAGAACGATTCCTAAACAATCGGGAATACTGTGATTGGTTCTAAAGAAACTAATATCTATTTGTCCTAGATGTAAAGAAGAGTCAGCGTGAATTTCAATTAAATCGGTTTCTCTTAAAAGTTTATGTTCTTTTAACTTTAATTCAATAAGACCTAAAGTGAATCGAGTTGCATAGACAGGTACATTTATTTTTTTTAGTAGATAAGGTACTCCACCAATATGATCCTCATGTCCATGAGTCACAATTAAAGCTTTAATTTTTTCTTTATTTTCAAGTAAATAAGTAATATCAGGAATAATTAAATCAATACCAAGCAAGGTCTCATCTGGAAACTTTGCCCCACAATCAATAATGATAATGTCATCTGCATACTGCACTACATACATATTTTTTCCGATTTCGTTAATGCCACCAAGGGCGAATATAGATAATAATTGTTTACTTGTAGACAACGTATTCCCTCCTATAGTTTTCACTAAATGCATTAAAAATTTCTTTAGCCATAGGTAGTATAGCTTTTCATATTTCATCCTATACGATATTTACAATGAACGATCTTACTTATATGGATTGCTACTATTTGAATTGCTCGATGAATAGAATGGAGAGATATCCTTACGAACAGCATGTTTCTGTTTAAATTTTTTTGTTCCTTAAAAGTTAAACTCAAAAAAGTTAAAATAAAGGGGGTAAATGATTGTCTAATTTTGTGCAACATGCCATTTTCGAACATCGATTTTGGCTAGAAATCATGCAAAACCACGCTCAATTTATTCATGACGCACTTTATCCTTCAGAAAAAGGTGATATTCAAAGAGCTAATCAGTATATCCTACAATTCTCACAGCTACTTACTTATATTCCTTCTCTCGATGATTCAAATGCTGTTTCGTTTTCAGTAACAGTGGATGACAATGTCGAGCAATTGAAGCAATACAAACTTCATCTACTTAGACATCAACTGTCGGGTGATATTGGGATCCATTTAACGCCTACATTTATCAATCACATGATTAATGAATTAGAAGAATACCAAAATGTACTGAGTTACTTGAAAAAAGGTGAGGCTCCACCAATCTTTCACGAGCTACATCATCATTTAGTGTGGCTTTTAGACGCCTCTGGACACGCAGGCATCATCAATGATGATTTAGATGGTGTAGAGAAACGATTAAAGCAGAAGAGTCATGCATTTGCTAAGCATTTTGAAGGATTTTATTTAAAGGCAGTCGAATTAACGGGCTATTTACGTACAAATATGCATTCTTTTCCAGCTTTAAAGCGCTTTAATCAAGATGTAGAAATCGAAATGGCTTTATTTAAGACGTTTTTAAAAGAATTAGAAGAAATGGAGTTAAGTGCAGAGGTATTAGGCACATTTACAGCGCCAATGGCAGACCATATGTGGCGTGAAGAGCAATACTATTTAACAAAGCTTGCACAAGCTAGAAGCGATGGGTAAAAATAATAAACAAGGCTATCTTATTTTGATTCATCAAAAAAGATAGCCCTTTTATTATGGATGGATTATTACTTCCGTACCAATAGGCACAATACTTGCTAACTCTTCAACATCTCGATTATGCAAGCGAATACATCCGTGTGAAACAGCATGCCCAATGGAACTAGGATTATTAGTGCCATGAATTCCGTAGTGTTCTTTAGATAAGCTCATCCACATTGTTCCAAAAGGACCACCTGGGTTTGGGGCTTTATTGATGATAATAAAACTGCCTACTGGTGTTTCATGTAACATGCGTCCAACTGCAATAGGGTA
>NZ_DAMDAY010000220.1:0-2381 GCF_032093475.1 Lysinibacillus sp.
TTAAATGTAGCAATTGCAGGATCAATTTGTTTTTTTGAAATGGTTCGCCAACGCCAATAAAACGTTAATTTATTTTACATCGCTCATATTTGTGAAAAAAATCATTTACACTACTAAAAAATAGCCGATTGTTGTCAACCTCCCACCTCTTTTCAACGTTATATAAGAGATATATTGAAGATAAGGTGGGTACGTCCAATGACAGGATTTTCCATCTCCATGGATTTAGCACCGAAAAAGTCTCGATCGGAAACATCTAGTGCTCATGCCAGCACGGCTGAGCAACGCCTAAAGGTTTTCATGCAAGATGTTACTGGTCGTGCTTTAGTGATGATGGAAAGTGCTACCCAAGGTCAACAAGGCATTGCTATGGACTTGGTTCAAGAAGCATTTATTGCTTTACACAAGTCTTACGCCGATCGAAGTACTGAAGAATGGTATCCCCTATTTTATACTATTCTAAATAACAAACTTCAGGATTGGCGCCGCAAAGAAGCACGTCGGGCAAACCCATTTTCATTCTTCAAAAAAGTTAGTCTAGACAATGATGATGAAGAAATCATTGATATTGTCGATGAAAAAGCAATCAATCCAGCAGATTTTCTAGATCAAGCAGTGACCATAGAAGAGATCCAGGAAGCGATTGCAAAACTACCTATTCGTCAACAACAAGCTTTTATGTTACGTGCGTGGGAAGGTTTTGATACCCATACTACAGCGCAAATTATGAACTGTACCGAAGGTAGTGTAAAAACCCATTATCATCGAGCAATTCAGGGACTTAGAGAGTATTTAGCGCATTTAAATCCCATGGGAGGTTCCAATGAATCATGATGATTTCACTAAAAAGGTGACATCCAAACTCGATAGTTTGGCTCATCACCATAAAAATAAAACAGTGGTGATGAATCATGTGCTTGACCATATCCAGCAAAAACCAGCCTCTTATTATAGTGTCTGGAAAATGACTGGTTTTGCACTCGCAGCAGCGATTACTGGTTTTGTTATTTTACCAAATTCAGTAGATATGCTTGATAAGCCACAAAATCAAGTCGTTGTAAATCCTAAATTATCGCCACAAATGGTAGAAGATTTAGAAATGCTCATGGTATTGGGTGAGGATAAAGTTCAACATGGTAGCTAAAAAGTTAGCACTTATCCTTTGTTCATTAAGTTTCTTGCAAACAAGCTTTGCAGGTTTCGAACGTTTCTGGATTTTTTCGAAAGATGCCAATACGCAAGTAGATGATACTTGGAATGCTCTATCTGAAGAAGAGCAACGAGCTGTAATTAAACGTTATCAAAGCTTAAAGGAATTACCATCCAACCAAAGTGCTAACTTGCAACAACGTATGGATTGGTTTAACCAGCTTCCAGATGCAGAAAAGCAAAAAATGCGTGAAGCCTGGCAAAAAATGAGTACACAAGAGCGTAATGATTTACGTCAACGGATGCTCAAAGCAAGTGCTGATGAAAGAACTGCTATACGCGAAGAATATATAAATAAATATTTAGAGCACTAAAAACCGTATTTAATATTTATCTTTTTTGAAAATAAAAAGTTACTAACAAATAAAAAAGCCTCCTAGTGGAGGCTTTTTTATTTTTCTCATCACTTACGATAACGTCTATAAGCAATTAAACTTAGTAGCGATACGATAGAAAGAATTCCAATACTTCCCCCCCCCCACCACGTGAATCATCAGTTGTGGTTGCTGTATTTACTAAGTTAATTATTCCGGCCTTAGCTGAGATAGTTCCATCTGCATCATATACATAATATGTGAGTGTATCATTAAAGGTATTAAATACATTTTTTGCTTGAATATAGATATTGCCACCATAACATGTATTTTTACTATCTTTACCAGGACATGGACCTTCACGATCTGCTTTTACTACTTTAAAGATACCGTCTTCTGATACTTTGCTAGGTAAATAAATAGGTAGGTCTGCAAATTGAGGTTTATTAGGCTTTGTAATAAGTGTATTAGTAGGCCCATCACCCTCATCATTTGCATATTTAAGCAAGTTTAAAGGAATAATTTCATTCGCTAAATACTTAAATGTGATGGTAGTATTTTCTGAAACTGGGGGTATATTCACAAGTGAAGCTTTAATTATACCTGTTGCAGTAATATTTCTATTTGATTTTAAAATAACTGTGTATTTACAGAATTCAAAATCATCTCCTGAAGGAGTATCATCTGTACGATACAAAATAATTTGTTTAAGAGACGGATTCCATTCACATTTCAAGCTTTTAGCTTCATCCTCTGTCGCAGTCTCAAGTGTTTGTCCCTTACCTATAACTTTGACATCAATAGGCTTTGTTGCACAAAGGCTTGAAAGATAGAGCTCCCCTAGAAGATCCAAATTTA
>NZ_DAMDAY010000221.1:0-2301 GCF_032093475.1 Lysinibacillus sp.
AGAAGACGTTTATAGCAAAGTCTCGAATGGTTGATCCTCATCAAACGCTTATTTGTGGCACTAGATACGGCAATGTCATGGCTTCACGAGGCTCGGTGATTCCATTATTTATCGAACAAATAAAAGCAGGAAAACCTTTAACGATTACTGATCCAAATATGACACGTTTTATGATGACGCTTGAGGAGGCAGTTGAATTAGTTATCTATGCTTTCTCACATGCACAAAATGGAGATATTATGGTACAAAAATCGCCCGCTGCAACGGTCGAACATTTGGCACAGGCTTTACTTGAAATTTTTCAGGCAAACAATACCATTCAAATTATCGGGACACGGCATGGGGAAAAAATGTATGAAGTATTATGTACAAAAGAAGAAGCAGCAAAGGCCATTGATATGGGCAAATTTTATCGCATCCCAGCGGATAATCGGGATTTAAATTATGGAAAATACCTTGAGGAGGGCTCTCCAAAAATTACTTTAACTGATGAATATAACTCTAACAATACACAACGATTAAGTGTGGCTGATATTAAAGAAAAATTATTAACATTACCTCTTATTCAAAAAGAGCTTCTCCATTGGACGGGAGGAACACCATGAAATTTTTAGTGCTCGGTGCTACCGGTATGGCTGGCCACACCATTGCTATCTATTTATGGGAACAAGGGCATGACGTAACAACATACTCTAGAACTTCTTTCCCATTCGGACACAATATAACAGGTGATGTAACCGACTCCAATTTTTTACGATCCCTGCTGCAAGACAATGATTTTGATGTCGTAATTAATTGTATAGGTGTTTTAAACAATGCTTGTGATGCAAATCCCGCGCAAAGTATTTTGCTAAATAGCTATCTACCACATGCGATTGTAGCTCTCCTAGAAAATCAACAAACAAAGCTTATTCATCTAAGCACAGACTGTGTCTTTTCAGGGCAGAATGCCCCCTATCATGAAAAAAGTATGCGAGACGGGGAGACCTTTTATGATCGCACAAAAGGGTTAGGTGAAATTGAGCGAAACAAGCATTTAACATTTCGTAATTCGATTATTGGTCCTGATTTAAAACAAAACGGCATCGGATTATTCAATTGGTTTATGCAACAAGATGGCCCTATTAATGGTTATACAGGTGCTATTTGGACTGGTGTCACAACAATTACATTAGCTAAAGCCATTGAACGTGCTACCTATGAAGAACTAACAGGGCTCTATCATCTCGTCCATACTTCGAATATATCAAAATATGAACTTCTTCAGTTATGTAACCGACACTTTTTGGATAGTAAACTGGACATTCTCCCCTATCAGCTTGTTAACGTGAATAAAACATTACTAAATACAAGGAACGACTTTTCCTTTGTTGTCCCAAGCTATGAAGAAATGATTGTTGAAATGAAGGAATGGGTGCTACAGCATAAAGATTTATATCCACACTATTTTCGTAAATAATTTCGTATAAACTCCATTATGTGGAAGGTTACTCATAATGGAGTAGTTCTATTGAATCTCGATTCCCTCAGGTAAATGACCCTTTTGAATCCAATTTTCTACAAAATGGTTGAAAAATGCAGGCTTAGCTAACGATACTCCATGACCTATGTTAGTCAATAACACACCGTTGCTATTGGGATGACTGCGAACTAGTTCTATTGCTGATTTTTTCATAATACTTTTCTCTTTGTTTCCAACTGTTATTAAAATTTTCCCTTGGGCTTTGCGAAAACCGGAGGGAATGGTAAACGACATATTTTCCTGTAAAACTCGAACTAATGTATTGACAGATATAGCTGAACTTTCACGATAATAGCGTTCAAAATAATGGTCATCGATATATAAAGATTTCGCTTGGAGTTTCGCGAATGTTTTATTTTTTATAAGCGGAAATGTCAGCCGAATGAGCGGTGGTAGCATCCATTCTAATACAGGAGAAGGAAGAACAAGCGCACTATTAATGATGGTAAAATCAATTAAACTTGGATTTATACTTAGCATTTGAATAGCTATTTGAGCTCCTAACGAGAAACCTATTACTATAATGGGCTTACCATTAGCTTTTTCTTCAATTAGCAGTAGCAGCTCTCTAGCACTTTGCTCAATGGAAAAAGAGGATTGTGACATAAGCTCTGGTACTACACAGTAATAATTGGTAAAATACTGAATTTGCTGATCCCACATCCAGCCCCCAACACCCCCACCATGAATAAACATCATGAACGGATTATTAGTATCGCCATATTCCTTGTAGTACATGTTTACACCCGCTTTCATTCACTCTTTAATCATGGTCATCT
>NZ_DAMDAY010000222.1:0-1170 GCF_032093475.1 Lysinibacillus sp.
ACTTAACCAAATTGTTTGAAGCATTCAATGCACCGTTTATCCAGTTTTGAAAGAACAATCTTTCAATTAAATAACTGTCTAGTGATGATGGCAAAGAGGTCACACCCGTTCCCATACCGAACACGGAAGTTAAGCTCTTTAGCGCCGATGGTAGTTGGGGGCTTCCCCCTGTGAGAGTAGGACGTCGCTAGGCGCAAAAAGTCGCTGCTGATACACTCAGTAGTGGCTTTTTTTATTTATGCTGATAAAAAAATTGTATATATAGTAAGAAAGGCGTTCCTTAAAAGGAGCGCCTTTTTATTTTCAATATGTTGTTATGAATGCGTATGAACAGTAGAAGCTCGAAGTTCAATACGGCGAATCTTCCCGGATGTTGTTTTCGGTAACTCATCAATAAAGACAATACTTCGAGGGTATTTATAAGGCGCTGTTAACGTTTTTACATGCTCTTGTAGCTCCTTTATTAACTCTTCTTCATCACGGGCCTTGAAGCCGTCTCGTAAAATAATAAAGGCCTTTACAATATGCCCTCTAATTTCATCTGGCGCGGCAACAACTGCACACTCTTGTACAGCTTCATGTTTGTTTAAGGCATCCTCTACCTCGAATGGTCCGATGGTATAACCAGATGAAATAATAATGTCATCTCCACGACCTTCAAACCAGAAGTAACCATCCTCATCACATTTTGCCTGATCACCAGTAATATACCAATCACCACGGAATGCTGCTTGAGTACGTTCAGGCTCCTTGTAATATTCTTTAAATAGAGCAGGGGAGGATTTGTGAACGGCAATATCACCAACCTCGCCAACCGGTGCTTCATTACCTTCATTGTCGATAATACGTACAATATTACCTGGTGTTGGAACACCCATTGATCCTGGACGTAATTCAGTGTTTTCAAGTGTACCAATTAATAATGTATTTTCTGTCTGCCCGTAACCATCTCGTACTTTAAGTCCAAAATGCTTCATGAAGGTTTCGATGACTGGACGATTTAATGGTTCACCAGCAGAAACGGCACTACGGAGAGAGGAAAGATTATAGTCTTGTAGATTATCAATTTTCGCCATGATACGATATTCAGTCGGTGTACAACATAGGACATTAATTTTTTCCTCTTGCATTAATTGAAGGTATGTCTTTGCATCAAACCCACCATGATAA
>NZ_DAMDAY010000222.1:1180-2267 GCF_032093475.1 Lysinibacillus sp.
TGATAAACGAATGCTGTGGCACCAAGCATGATTGTGGATAAGAAAGGACTCCAAATCCATTTTTGCCATCCCGGGGCTGCAGTTGCCCAAACTAAATCACCTTCACGAACGCAAAGCCATTTTGAAGCAGCTGTTCGAATATGTGCATATCCCCAGCAATGTGAATGAACAACACCTTTAGGTTTACCGGTTGTCCCTGAAGTATACGAAAGGAATGCCATATCATCACGTTTTGTCGCTACAGCTGTAAATGTAGTTGGCTGTGTACTCGCTAATTCATCTAAAGAAGTCCATTCTTCTTTTGCACTACCGATAACTAATTTGTTATTTAATGCGTCTACAGTAGAAGCTATTTGATCAACCTCACCAGTAAATGCCTCATAGGCAATAACGGCACTAGCAGAAGAATGTTCCATACGATATTCCAAGTCACTTGCACGTAGCATTTCTGAACATGAAATAGGAACAATGCCAGCCTTTAAGCAGCCAAGAAAAACGAAATAGGCTTCTGGTAGGCGAGGTATAATAACTAAAACGCGATCTCCTTTTTGAAGCCCTATCTTCGTAAACGCATTGGCGTATTGGTTCATTTTTTGGACAAGTTCAACATATGAAACTGTTCTTCTCTCTTGTTGTGTATTTAACCAACGTATTGCTTGACGTTCACTATCCTGCGAAAATTTTTCTAATTCCTCTGTGATGTTATAAAACTCAGGTGCAATTAAATCATTTGATACCATAAGAACATTCCTCCCCCAGGAAATTTGATAGAAAATTCATAAAACTATTTTTATTTTAACAATTACAATAATATACAGCAAGAATATTTAGTACGTAAAATAGAAATATTAGATATAATAGAGAACTATTATGCATTGAATTAATCTGTAAGCATCCTTCGACAAAAAAATATAAAAATTTTCACCAAATGTGTTGCATTATTTAGAATGCTTGCTATAATAAGAAATGTACTTAAGAGGTTATTTAAAACCGAATTGAATAGTATTGTTCCGAAGTAGCTCAGTTGGTAGTAGCACCTGACTGTTAATCAGGTTGTCGCAGGTTCGAGTCCTGCCTTCGGAGCCAT
>NZ_DAMDAY010000223.1:0-1582 GCF_032093475.1 Lysinibacillus sp.
GGCATTTCTTTAAAAGCACTATCTACATGTAATCGTTCTGTTTTTTGGTGTGCATCTTTGCCAAATGGACCGACATTTAAGACAGGGCCTTGGAGGGCTGTCATTTCTTTAAATGGAATGCTATATGTTTCGCCCCAGACAGGTGTATTTCGTTCAAAGGCTAGCCACTCATTGGATGCATCTGAATAGTTTACATAGCTTAAATCACAAATCCCGTTAAAATAATGAATTTGTTCTACTTCAACGCCAAATGTTTGGGCTGTCTTTTTCATTAATTCAATCGACTGTTTTACTAGTGGATGATTGGATGAATTAATGGCAGGGTAGTATGGTGGTGCATATAACAGAACCGTCGCTGGTGCTAATTCCTGACAGCGAATCATGAGCTGGTCTACGATGCGAATGGATTTTTCACGATCATCCCATTCACTATGCTGTAGAACTTGCTGTTTAATTGCTTGTACTTCTTCAGCACCTAATTTTTCGATGGCATGTTCCAATAGAGCTTCGTAACGTAAAACCTTTACCTTGCCTACGCCCTGTACATTTTCTCGTGTACAAATTTGCTCATAGTGGTCATTACAAGCAGCCATAGCTTCTAATGCAACCTGTTCAAAAATAGCCATCACTTCTGCAGCTGTACGTTTTAGCAAAAAGACATTGTATAGGGCTGCCGCACGGTAGGGCGTTTGTGTAGAATATTCCATTTTTAAATCTTTTAATTGTAACGAGACGGGTAGTGGTGTACTTTCACCTAAATCACTTTCACGGAAAAGTGGGTTCCACTCCATATGCTGTGTCATATAGGAAGCAATAAAGTTAGCAGTCATGCCTTTTAATGGCTCACCAACATGGGTTTCTTTCCCATAAAACAGGGCAGCGGGCATGATCTTACCAATGGTCCCTGAATAAATATATTCATTCGTATCAGATGGTCCTTGTGAGAAGGACGGTTCACTATTTAAAAATAATTTATACGTTAAACCATGTTGTTCTCGTAGTCTTACAAGCTCTACTACCGCTGCTCGCATACCTGCAGAGTTCACTTCCTCATCCGGCACAGCTGTCAATAATAGATTGATCGGCCATTGCTCAAAGCTAGCTTTTTCAATCAACTGCATATGTAACGCCAGACCCATTTTCATATCCATTGTGCCGCGGCCAAATAAATAATTACCAGACTCCAAATCAATTCGAGCTGCCTCTGGCAAATCTTTTTTATATTTCGGTTCCATTAACTTTTTAGTTAATTCCTCTGGATAAAAAGCTAATGGCTCTAGCTCTCCATATTCCTCCGTATGCACAGTATCAAAGTGGCTAATCAACACGACTGTTTCCGTTGCCGCTGGATGCTTATATAAGGCTGTTACAGCATTTCTTCCTAAACCGGCATCATGTAATTCAATATACTCAGGATGATTTTTATAATATGGAAGCGTTAACAATTTATCTTTTAATTTATAGGCAAATTCATTTTCGCCCTTTGTTAGTGTTCGACTTTCCCAGCCAACAATTTCACAAAGTAGGGCACGTAGTTTTTCAGGTGTATTCCACATAAAAGTATTCATAAAATTTCTCCTTT
>NZ_DAMDAY010000224.1:0-1168 GCF_032093475.1 Lysinibacillus sp.
AATGTGTTTTCCTTCATTCGCACGGGCATAGACAGTCCCAAAGATAGCCGTATTATCAGCTTCCGTACCACCACTTGTTAAAATAATCTCCCCCGCCTGAGCACCAATGGAATTGGCTAATACCTCACGAGCATCGTCCAAATATTTTCGTGCTTCTCGACCTGCTCCATGAATACTTGATGCGTTGCCAAATACTTGCTGCATAGCAGTTGTCATCGCTTCTATGACTTGGCCGTTCATCGGAGATGTGGCTGCATGATCGAGATAGATATATGAATTCATGTTTAAAAAACTCCTTTTTGATAAAAAGCGCTGGAACCCACATTGATTATCATTCGCTTGTCAAAAGCATTCAGCTTGAAGTCCATTACTTCAACCAACATATGATAAGAATGGGGGAGCAGCGCTTTAGCCTAAACATTTTAAATATAGAACATATAGCCTTCTGCTACATTTTCTTCTGTATATTGTGCTAAATCTTCAATTGTTGTTGTGTCTAATACATTTTTTACCGCATCACGAATACGAAGCCATAGCTCTCGTTGTGGTGCTTCCTCATTTTCGATACCCTCTACAGGTTGAATCGGCCCTTCTAGTACACTAATAACATGGGCAGCTGAAATTTCGCTAGGTGGATTCGCTAGCATATAACCACCATAAGCACCACGTACACTTTTTACTAAGCCTGAATTACGAAGCGGGGACACTAATTGCTCTAAATATGCTTCAGAAAGCTCTTTTTCCGCAGCAATTTTACGCAATGGAATAGGTCCTTCCCCATAATGCTTTGCTAATTCAATCATAATCGTAAGCCCATAACGGCCCTTTGTTGAAATTTTCATTTTATCACCCTCAATTAGTCTAGTCAAAAATACTACCAACAGTATATCATAATCTCCTCTTGAAGAACTCGGAAATACACCTAGAAGGATATGATATACTAATAAATGCGATTCATACTCGTTCAAAAATGACCATCAGCGCTTTATTTTAACGTAAAAACATGGTCGAAGCAAAACATGACAACGACTGAAAGGGGGAATTATTATGCACAATGAACCACTCGCTTTTCGAATGCGTCCTTTAACCCTTGATGAGATTGTTGGTCATCAGGATTTCATTGGTCCCAACACAGCCCTTTATAAAATGATTCAAAACGAACATGTAC